>JAMDCS010000129.1 GCA_023488835.1 Candidatus Bathyarchaeota archaeon | reverse complement strand
AGACCGAGGTAAATTAAATGTCGGGAACAGACGTTAAAAAGCCAGAAACACGAAATGAACTTATAAAAATGTTGACTGAAGCCGCAAAAAAAGAAGTTGGTTCTAAGGGTAAGCCGACAAAACCGACAGTCGTCGGAACAGCAAAGGAAATGGATATTCACAGAGACACACTTTACTCATGGCTAAAGGAGTTCAATGTCGATTTCAAGGAGATTGTGGACCGTATGCCGACAATAGCTGATGATGCTGAGGAAGATTCAGGACCCACATACCTAATCGGAGAATCCTTGTTGGGAGAAGGAAATGAAGTTGCACACATTGACCTGATGATAGGCGACAAAAACGGACCCATTGGACAAGCGTTCGCGAATGGCATGACACAATTATCAGCCGGCCACACACCAGTCTTAGCAGTAATCAGACCTAACCTGCCGCCAAAACCACACACACTAATAGTGCCAAAAGTCACCCTCAAAAACATGGAGGACACAGGCAAAATTTTCGGTCCCGCACAAGCAGCAGTCGCAAAAGCCATCGCTGACTCAGCCGAAGAAGGAATCATCCCAGCAAACAAACTAGACGAGTGGGTTATCATCTGCAGCGTATTCATTCACCCAAAAGCAACTGATTACCGCAAGATATACCAGTACAACTATGGCGCAACAAAAATGGCGCTAAAACGCGCACTAAAGAAGTATCCAACACTGGAAAAGATAATCTACGAAAAAGACCGCTCAAAGCATCCAATCATGGGCTTCCGCGTACCACGCCTATGGAGACCACCATACCTTCAAATTGCACTTGACGCACCATCACTTGAAGGCGCAAAGAAAGTCATTGAGGCACTTCCGGGAAGC
The DNA here is from genome assembly GCA_023488835.1 of Candidatus Bathyarchaeota archaeon. The sequence continues at coordinate 5,483 of JAMDCS010000129.1, read as the reverse complement.
GACAGAATCATCCTTGAAGTTGGTACACCATTCATCAAACGCTACGGCACAAGAGGAATCAACGAACTACGCCAAATAGCCAAAGACAAATTCATCATAGCAGACCTAAAGACCCTTGACGTTGGCAAAGTTGAAGTAGACATCGCATACGAAGACACCGCAGACGCAGTTGTTGCCGCAGGCCTAGCACCACCAGAAACATTAGATGCAACGGTACAGGAATGCAGACGCCTAGGAATCTATGCAGTCATCGACATGCTAAACGTAGAAGACGTCCTCGGCAAATTGAAATCAATCAAAGAATTTCCAGACATCGTCATCCTGCACCGAGGCATCGACCAAGAAAGCGGCAGAAGCTGCGGGCTTGAACGCATAAAACTCATTCGCCAAGCATTCCCCAACAAGAAATTCCTTATCGCAGTCGCAGGCGGAATCGTCCCAGAAACAGCCAAAGAAGCACTAGAGCTAGGCGCAGACATACTCATCGTCGGCAGATACGTAACACAATCTAAAGACATCGAACGTTCAGTGCGAGACTTCCTTGAATTGACACCAAGCATGCGCGAAGACGTAGACTTATACAGAGTCCACACAGAATAAACCTAAAACCCGAGCGAAATTCGCTCAACCACTTTTCTTTTTTGTTTAATTTTTAATTGCGAAGATTTTCAGTATTAAGAAGGCACAGAAGAAAGCTACACCTGCAATCAAGAAAGTTGGAAGATAATTTAGGTATTCAGCTAGGAATGGTCCTAGGAAAGAGCCTATTGCCGCGCCCAAGCCTACAAGTCCGTCGAAGAAGCCTGTTTTTCCCTCGGGGATAAGTTCCATTGAGAGGGAAATCATCATGATATAGTACATGGCGTAAGCGAAGCCTAGAAAAACAAGAAAGATTCCAGTCATGATGGTTGGTGAAAAAGCAAGCTGGATAACCCCGACCAGCAAAAAGATGAGAAGACTGCGGAAGAGCACGAACCGTGGCATTTGTTTTCTTATATCCATTGATCTTGCGCGGTTACGAATCAGGAAGTAGCCTACTGTTGCTCCAATCGAATTCAGTATGTAAGCGACATAAACCATGCTTGTTTGTCCATGAAAAATTTCTTTTAGATATATTGGCAGGGGTGTGAAGAAGAGGCTTGTTGCCAACGAAAATATTACTATGGCAAAGGCGAACCCGGGGAAACTTTCTTGTTTAAGCGAGCCCTTCCACCGTAAGCTATACGATTCTATGCCGCGAGAGGTGAAATCAAGCGTTCTCTCTATGCCTACTAGGCGCCGCTCAAAAATCATCAAGGGGTCAGCAATCAAAAATATAGACAGCAGGAACGCAACCAAGCTTAAAGCACTACACAGGTATAGTGTGTAAGTTGCCAAAACAGTTGAGCTAAGGGCAGCTGTAAACGCAAATAACCCAATGGTCAATACTAATCCAATCGCTAACCCAATAATGAAGCCGATTTCAGTGAGTCCCTCGTAGAAGCCATAGGATTTTTCCCAGTCCTCGCGGCTGTAGTGTTCGGCGATGAGGACGTTTTTTGGTGCTTCATGCGAGACATGGAGGACCTGCATTACCACGTACAAGACTACGAAGAGGATGATGTTTTGGGCAAAAGGCAGCGCCATAAGGAAAAGAATGATCGCTGAGGAAAGAAACGAAAGAAGAATAAATGCTTTGTAGTGCCGTGTGGCGTCGCAGAGGTATCCCCACAGAAACGAGGCAGGGATAGAGCAGAATATAGCAATTGAGGTCATTACACCCAAAGCAACAAGCGGTCCGCCCAGAATGCTTGTGTCCTTGAAAGCGACCAGGTAGAGCGGTATGAAAACGCTTAGCAATCCGAACGCTATTTCGTGAAAGAAGAATCCTAGCCGCCACATATCCACAAGACGACCTCACTGTTAAATTAAAACTTTTACCCAAATAATCTGAACTTACTTAAAAGTAGGCTTTGGAGAGAAAAAATTTCATAAATCCTTAATAGAGAGAGCACCCAACTTCATACTCCGCTGGAGAGATAATCATGGCAAAGTTTAAGGTAATAGTTTCCGATCCCGAAGCTGGAACTTCAAAGGTAGTTGAACTCGAAGAAGCGCGCGCAGTCCCATTCATAGGAAGAAGAGTAGGCGAAACATTAGATGGCTCAGCAGTAGACCTACCAGCACACACAGTGCAAATACTCGGCGGCTCCGACAAAGACGGCGTCCCCATGAGAGGAAACGTCCATGGCGGTGTACGGCGAAGAGTAGTGCTAAGCGGCGGAGCAGGTTTTAGCCCAAAGAAAAAGGGTGAGCGAAAACGCAAAACCGTTCGCGGAAACGTAATTACCGACGAAATAGCTCAAATTAACATGAAAATTGTTGAAAGACCAGCAAAGCCTGCGGAAGCCAAGCCAGAGCAAGCTGCGAAATAACGCAATTTTGCTTTAGTGCATGCTTAAACCTTATAAACTTCTATAATTAATTCATCCTTAATTCATCAGTATTTATTGGAAAGAAGAAGAATTCGTATGAGTAACACTAGTAAAGCCTTGCCAAAGCAGCCAGAAGTCAACATTGGAACCATAGGACATGTAGACCATGGAAAAACCACTTTGGTTCAATCGTTAACTGGAACTTGGGCATCACGACACAGTGAAGAACTCAAAAGGGGCATCACCATAAAACTTGGCTACGCCGACATGCCGATTTACAAGTGCCCCAAATGTGAGCCCCCAAAAAACTACACCATTAAACCTTATTGTGAAGGCTGCAATTCAGAAGCAGAATTTGTCCGCGCGATTAGTTTTGTTGACGCTCCAGGTCATGAAGCTTTGATGGCTACGATGCTCTCAGGCGCAGCAATAATGGATGGCGCCATATTAGTCATTGCAGCTGACGAGCCGTGTCCTCAACCGCAAACACGAGAGCACCTTGCAGCCGCAGAAGTTAGCGGCATAAAGAACCTAATTATCGTTCAAAACAAAATCGACATCGTAGACGAGAAAAGAGCGATAGAAAGCTACAAAGAAATAAAAGCTTTCATTAAAGGCACCGTTGCAGAAAACGCTCCGATTATCCCCATCTCAGCTCAACGTGGAATAAACATCGATGTGCTCCTTACCGCGATACAAACCATCATTCCCACGCCAAAAAGGGATGAAACCAAACCGCCAATGATGTTCATCATACGCTCCTTTGACGTTAACAAGCCTGGAACAACCATCGACGGGTTAGAAGGTGGCATCATCGGAGGAACCATAGCGCAGGGCAAATTTGCAGTCGGAGAAGAAATAGAAATCCGCCCAGGCGTAATGGCGGAGCGAGAAGGCAAAACAGTCTATGACCCACTAATCAGCGAAATAGTCAGCCTCCATGCTGGCGAGCAAGAGGTAGAAGAAGCCACATGCGGCGGTCTAGTCGGCGTAGGAACATGCCTTGACCCATCCTATTCAAAAGCAGACGGCTTAACAGGCAGCATCGCTGGAAAAACAGGCCAGCTTCCCCCAACCCTAACAGAGCTCACGTTGGAAACGCACGTTTTGGAACGCGTCGTTGGAACCAAAGAGCTTTTGAAGGTTGAAAAAATCAACCCTGACGAAGCCCTCCTGCTTCATGTTGGTTCTGCTGTGAACGTTGGCAAAGTTATCTCAATCAAGCAGAACGTAATTAAAGTAAAATTGACAAGACCTATTTGCGCCCTGCCAGGCTCAAGAGTCGCCATCAGCAGAAAGATTACTGCAAGGTGGAGACTTATTGGTTATGGGCTCGTAAAGTAGCAAGCGGCTTTAGTCTTTTACTATTTCTTGTTTCTTTAGGAAATCGTATGCTTTCTGTAGCACATCTTTAGCGTTTTTGAAGTTTAATTTTTCCATGGCATGTTTATAATCCAGCCAAATGTAGCCCACATGCTCGAAGGATAATTCTACTTTTTCTGTGTGGGTCTCGATTATGAAGAACACGACTTCTTTATGAACTGTTAACCCTTGCCTTCGGTAGAAGTAAGCTATGGTTTCTTTAAAGCCGTCGAGAAAGGTGGCGTCGGTTATGCCTGTTTCCTCTTTGAGTTCGCGGAGGACCGTTTCTTTTTCTGTTTCGTTGAGTTCCACGTTGCCTTTGACGAAATCCCAATGCCCCGCTGCATAATTAAGGAGAAGATACTTTGTTTGGTCTTCGTGTTTAATGAATACGACGGCGCCGCATGATTTCTCGCGAATCACTACATTCACCTGATTGTGTTCAATTCCTTTATTCAGTTATTTAAAGTAATACCAACTTTGCGCTAAGATTGCAAACAAAATGTTTTAAGCCAGCAAAAATTAAACGTTACCAAATCAGGAGCCATGCCAATGTCGGCTTCAACGCCTAAAAAAAACCAACCCCTAAAAGTAATTTTAGATTCCAACGCCCTGTTTGTTCCCTTGGAGTTTAAGATTGATATTTTTGAGGAGTTGAAGCGGTTGTTGAATCGGAATGTTGAGTTTGTTTTGCTCTCGCCTGTTAAGCGTGAGCTTGAACTGCTTGCGGCTAAGGATTCGCCTAAAATTCGGCGGGAAGCAATTTTTGCGTTGAAGTTGGCTGAAAAATGCAAGTATGTGCCGGTTGAAAACGATGAAAAGTTGACTACTGACGACGCCATTGTTAGGGTGGCTAAAAACTGGAATTCTCCCGTGTTTACAAACGATATACAATTAAAGAAGAAGCTAAGAGATATAAGTGTGCCAGTGATTTATGTGAGACAAAAATCGCGTCTAGACATTGACGGGATGATATCGTAGATGTTCAAACTAATTACTCTTCAAGATACTATTCGCATTCCACCCGAAACCTTCGGTAAGCCACTTGAGAAAGTTGGCCGGGAACAAGTTAAGCAAAAGTACGAAGGAATCGTGGATGAAGAATTAGGATACGTTATAGCTGTTACAGGTATACAAGTTAGCCCGATTGGCAAAATTATACCTGGCGACGGTGCAACGTTCCATAAAGTAACCTTTTCCCTGTTAGCATTCTACCCGATAATTCAGGAAGTCGTGGAGGGAGACGTGGTTGAAATCGCTGATTTCGGCGCTTTCGTCCGCATCGGACCCGTCGACGCACTACTCCACGTCTCGCAACTCATGGACGACTACATCTCATACGACGAAAAGCAAGGCGTCCTGTTGGGAAAAGAAACTAAACGTAAACTAACAACAGGCGACCAAGTACGCGTCAGAATAACCGCCGTGTCTCTTGGCAGAATTGGAAGCTCAGGCAAAATCGGCGTCACCGCAAGACAACCATTCCTAGGCAAGTTAGACTGGCTAAAGATGGATCAGACTAAAGCAGGACCCGGAAAGAAACCAGCCGAAAGCCCAGAGAAAGCAGCATAAAGGGAGTGAATTTGAATGAGTGAAAAAGCATGTACAAACTGTCATTTTATAACTAAAGACAACGTGTGCGGAAAGTGCAGGTCGACTAATTTTAGTGAAGATTTCAGCGGTTTAGTGGGTCATAGACTGTTTTGC
>JAMDCS010000135.1 GCA_023488835.1 Candidatus Bathyarchaeota archaeon | reverse complement strand
TTATATTTTTTCCACTTCTCCAAAACATGCGTCTTGTGCAGGAATTTCTTGAGTGTGCACAATAGGGGTTTGTTGGGTTTGCACTTTTTGCAGGGTGGGTTCTTTCTTTGGGGAGTTTACTGGTTTTGATTGTGACGGATTATTGATTGAAGGTGGTCTGAAATTATTTGGTTTGGTGCCTCGTGTAAGAAAGGTGCCGCATTCTTTGCAGAATAAGCTCTGGGCGTATTCCTGTTGAGAGTGGGTTTTGCCACATTTTTTGCAATAGTAAGAAATTGGCATTTTCTAACTACAATCATTTAGATTATTATTAAAACGCTATTGCCAAAATCCGTTTTTTCCATATTCAAGTACTGGAAGGGCTGCTCCGCGATGACCTGTTTGTTTATGTTTGGTGCAGGGGGTGGGATTCGGACCCACAAAACGAGGCGACGTATCGCCATCGGGTCCCAATTTACGTCTCAGTTTCTCTGCAGCTTCCCTCCCTTTTTCTTTTTTAGGGGTCTCCGATCAAGCGCAGGTTTGGCAGGAGATGAGAAACATGACTCGAAAGCCTATCACCTGTCCTCATTGCGGCAAGTTTCTGTCAGAGGACTTTCTAAACGGTATTTCCAAAAAGAAAGTCAAATGTCCGATATGCGGCAGCCGGAGAACTTGGAGAAATGGAAAGTCTGGTCTGCCTCATTGGGTCGGTGTTCAGCGGTATTATTGCAGAGCCTGCGGCAAGAATTTTTTGGAGCGCTAGCAACTAATCCTTTTCTTTCTTTTTTCAAGGAGGTTTCTGATTGAAAGACGACTCCTTGAGTGTTGTTTATCGCCGTGGGAACGACGGTCAACTTTACGTTTGGTTATACCGCGGCAAACTCCATATCGGCACAGTTGAAGTTAACTCGTTTAATTGCATGAAAGTCTTTCGGGGCTTAGAGAATGCTTCGCCTGTTTTGGTAAAGTATCTTTCAGCGGAGGCTCTAGCACCATAACAACGTTTAAAGAATTCTGCTTAAACTGCGTTTCTTGGTGTGGTTGCTGTAAGTCTACTTTGAGAGATAAGCACTCAGTTAACCGGCTGGAGCCTCTCATTTAGGAGTTGTTTTTGTGGCCGCTGATCGAACCGTTGAACCCAAGTCACGTAAACCAGTTCAACAGTTCAAGGGCAAAATTAAACTCTTAGGGTTCTCACAGCGAGGCCTAAAGATACTTCGCATCTTAGGTACGCCTGACTGCACCGCAAGCGACGCCGCCAAGATATTGGGCTGCTCAAAGAGCCTGGTTTCCCATTGGAAAGACCACTCCATAAAAGTTGGCGCCTTACAGTTGCAGACCGACGGGATAGTAAAGTACTATGAACTTACGCCTTTTGGAGCTAAACTTCTTGCGAGTTCAACCGATGTCACTACGGGTGAGAGCGGTGCTTTGCTGGGGGCAGTGCATGTTCTGGAGGACCATGCCGTCAAGTTTCTGATTCTCAAGGAAGAAGACAGGCAGCACCCGATCGATTGGCGAAAGCTTGGGCAACCTCGCAACTGGGTTAAGCTTGGCTTAAAACTTGGGGACGTTCGGGTGGTTAAAACTTCTCGGCACATCATTATTCATCCTGGAAAGCTTCGGGACTTCGATGCCGACCAGTTGCTCGTTACAGCAGGGCAGATTGTTGGCCGGGTTCGCTTGGAGTTGATGCAGCGTTTTGGCATGATTCTTAGTGAGGGAGGGGTGCCTTTGCATGATCCTGTTTGGGAAGTTTTTACACCAGAAGCTGAGGAACTCAATGGTGCTGGAACCTTTAAGCTACACATGGCAAAGGGCGCGACTGGCGGACTGGACAACAGTCCGCCCGATCGAAAACGACATTTTGAATACAACCGAAAAGAACTAGCAGTAGCAGCTGTGCAAAGCCCAGAGCTTTTTGTACAATTAGCCCAAAAAGTCGAAACACTGGTTCAGACGGTTAATGGTTTGGTTACAGTTAACGAGAAGCTGGTTGGTTTACTTACCGAATCATTGGGTTTAGCGGGCGAAAATGGCAAAACCAGCAAGCTCGGAAACGAAGCAAACAGCTATGTCCGATAATTTTACTCTTAATATGCGCTAAATGGCAGTAAAAACCTGTTCAAAAGTAATTTTTGCGCTATGCTTGGGGAATGGAAAAAGTCCATGCTTTTCACATGTCGCTTTCCTGCTGTTGCTTGGTCTTGGTTACCCACAGTCAATTTTGCCCTGTATTAATGAAGCAGAAAACATTGAGTGTGCATTTTGGTATGATAACACCTGAAAAAGCTGTTCAAACACAAAAAAGAAGCGCAGTCAAAGCGACAATAACCCATTTGAAGTATAAATCCAGCGGTCACTCAAACTAACTCCTAAGCGCAATAGGCAAGATTTGCCAAGATGCCAATTCGAAAGCAGTTATACTGACAGCCCTTAGTTACTACCGTAAATTCTATCAAGGGAAACAGCATAAGGGTTAAGCGAGGGGATTCTTGGTGAGCGGGCAACAGCAAATATACAAACTTAACATAGAAGCGGTTCTTCCTGACAAAGTAGTTGAAGATAAAATTTTTACGGTAACTTATAAAATCAAGAATAATGGCACAAATGTTTTTCCAGGCGGCAATATCCTGATAATAGTTAATCTTCCTGAAAACGTAGGCGCCGTCTCTCACCCTATTGCCCTCGGATCTCTTCAGCCTAATGGTACAATGGAAAAAAGCTTCAATGACATGAGAGCCATTGCCGGGTGTTCAACTTATATTTCCGCCGATGATACCTTCCAGGCGAGTAATGGTGGGACAATAGAACTTTATCTGCCTGATGGAAGACGGCTGAGAAAAGGTCAGCTTTTTGCTTTCCAAAGGGCAAGAACTAATGAAGAAGTAAGCCAAGCAAGCTCTGTGAAGATAGCGGCATACTCTCTGGTCATCTTAATATTCATCCAAATCGCAGATTGGTTTATTCGTTATTATTGGAGGTTCTGAGTTATGCCGACAACACAACATGAAGCTTCATCATCCGAAGTTTATCTTAGCCCTCTATTGGATGCTGCGAACACTAGCTCTTGGAAACATGCTCTAAATATCCTAATGATAAATGGGACTGTGCTTGTTGCTGCCGAGAATTTCAAAACTCCCTGCCTCATCAGTCAGGTAGGCTCAATAGAGAACATACAAAAAGCAATCGAGCTTCTTAACGCCAAAGGGAATGCCAATATTATTCCGTTGCTAACCGATGCTGTCAAAAGCTTTGCTCCCAACATAATGGTAGAACTGAAGAAATTCAAGTCCATGAATGTAGAAAATGGGGCTGGTTCAGATGTATTGGCGAAGGCGGCGGTGGTTACAGCTTTTCTTCCGACGCTGGAAAAAGCAAGCAATACAATAACCGGCATGGTTGTCGAAGGTGCATTCAAGTTTAGTGACCTTGCGGCTGTTTGGCTAATAACTACTCTTGGGAAATTCCGCAAGAATCAAATTATATCGGGCATATCCGACCAAGACTATGAGTTAATGCTGGATGACCTTCGGAGACTTGAACTCATTGAGCCGAAGCTTCAAGTCAGCCTCTGCCCCGAATGCCTAAACTATGAACTTACCATCTCCAAATATCCAAGCATGAGAAAGACCTGTCCAAGATGCGGTAATTCCGTAGTAGTAACAACGCTCTATCTTTTCAAAGACCAACTCGGCAGCATTAAATCAAGGAACGAAGACCTGCCGCTGTTTATCTCTGCGTTTTTGAGACAAAAGTTATCGCTATCTGCTTTCGTTGGTGGCGATATTGGCATCTACCCACTCGAACAGATATTGCTCGATGATGAAGAAAATTCCAAGGTTGAGATTGACGTTCGAATTCCAAAGCTGAAATTTGGAATCGAATGTAAACTTGCAGAAGTGCCAGTGGCTCCTATGACTGAGCAACGAGCTAATAGTATAGCATCTAATCTTCTTAGCCAGATGCGCAAATACGTTAAAGTCGGCATTACAGATATTGCAGTAGTAACCAATCTACCAAAAGAAAACCTTGAAAGGATGAATAGCGCCCTTAAGATTCAGCTTGGTAACTCGCCGCTTCCTGTCAACTATGCCTTGGTAAGCGGAGACATAGATGAATTGTTAGTTTTTCTAAATTCTGTTGCAGATAGAATTAACAAGGCTGTTGCAGAGGAATTTAGCAAAGCCTTTGAAGAGCCTATACCCTTACCGCTTGAAGCACAGTCGACCGAAGATGAGGTTGGCAATGAAAGGCAAAGCAAACAGTAAGGAAAAACTCAACCTTTTCTTTGTCCCAGTTGTGTCAGGGAGCGCTATGTTTTGGGCTTAGCTTTTGCTTAATCGAAATTTATGCGGTTTACCCGATTTATCGATTTCAACCATTCCTTTGATTGCTAATTTCTGGAGCTCTACTCTAATAAAATTCGGGGATTCACCGGTAGCTTTGGCGATCCCGCTAGCCGTATCGTTTCCCTTTTCTATTTGACTAAGTAGCGTTGTCTCGATAATTTTTCCCTCGGCTGTTTTTCTTAAGGCTTTTTCGATGGGGGCTTCAATGCCATATTTTGCTTTAAGGTCCTGTAGGTTTTGCGATAGCGCGTCTTCCCAGCATACGCCAGTTTGTTCAGATTGTTTTTTGCATTCTTGAGTTATAGTTTCCCAGTTGAGACCTGATTGGGCGAGTATTCGTGTATCATCCAAGTCTGCGTCTCTTGTGGTGATTGCTTTGAATAGGAAAAGGTCTTCTTTTGAGGCGATAAGCACCTTTAGCTTGTTGCCTTGGTAGAGTGAGGTTGCTCTTTTCTGCATCTGGGCTGAAAGGGTTAGTTTGCCGCAGACTTTGGTTAGAAATAGGTCCCATCGGAACCCGTCTTTGTTTTCCAGTATGGCGCTGGTTTGCATCTCGTTGTAGGGCCTTGTGATGACTATGGGATTTGGCTCTTTGTAATCGATGGAGCCTAACGCCGCTTGTAAGCTGTTTAGGTCTTCTTGGTCTGTGAGTATGATGTCTATGTCTTTGGTTGCAACCTTCAGACCATAGAAGGCCATGGCGCCGCCGCCGATCAAATAGAGTACAATGCCCTTTTTGGCTGTGCTGTCTAACTTGTCGAATTCTTGTTTAAGATAGTCTCTATCAAATGAGCGTCTTTGAGCCATTAAGCCATCACTCCGTAATCACGGGCTTTCTCGGCAAAGTCGCTCCATGTAGGTAGCGGCTGCCCTTCGGGGCGTATGTGGGTTTGCAGAAATTCAAGCATACTTTCTATCTGGGTTTCAAGCCCAATGTGTTCGGCTTCCCTTATTAGATATGTTTTGTCTATTTGTTTTTCGGTTTTTTTAAGTAGCAACAGAGAGTACGTTGAGTATCGTACGTTGCCCGGCTCAATCAGCAGCGTATGCAGAATAGCATCCTCAGGTTTGATTGTCTCTTTTTTGGTTGAATAGAAGTAAACGTCAAATTCTGAAAAAAGCGGCAGATTATAGTCAGCGAAAATTGAGGTTGCGGTTTTATGGAAATCTCCCGATGGCGCTTTTGCGGAATTAGGCGCTCGAACTATAAACTCCATATTCCTTTGCCAGAGTATAACAGAGTTTTCAGAGAGAGCCTTGGAAATCTTGTTAACGAAGTATCTCGCATATTCTCTTAGGAAATCCCCTATCATGGAGAATCGAGTGTTGATTTGGTATCCTTTCGGAGTCTCTGTGATTATCCCTCTTGCTTTTAGTTCTTTGAGATAGCGCCAGAGCGTAGCTCCTGAAAAGTTTGATAAATCCCCATCGTCAAGGGTTTGGAAAAGGATTTCGATAGATTTTCCGCTAAGTATGTTTTCCCAGTCCATATAGTCGTAGGATAACAACAGTTCCCTGAGAAGAGAAGCATGCTTAGTTTCGCTAAAATATGCGGTTTTTTGGTTTCCTTCGGCAGCGGTTTGGATAATTCCTTTCTGCTGTAGCTTTTTCAAATTGCGCGAGAGGAATGCTGGTTTTAATTGAAGCACCTTTTTTATCTGCATGAGAGATTGCTTGCGCTTGGCGAGCTCTCTAAGTAACCGTAATTCTGTTTTGTTAAAGGCATATTCTGGAGCGCAACTTTTCATATTATTTCATTAGAGTAAAATAATATATAAGCATTTTACTAATATGAAACTCGACAAACATCAGTAGGATAAATAATAGCTGTTTTGGCGGTACATGCCTTTGTACCTCGAGCGTTGCCTCCCCCGGAAACTTAATGTTTATTAGTATTGTTTTACGTTGTTGTTTATCAATGCACAACATCACATTAAACGACAGCGAAGAAATCGAGAGAACAATAATAGGGTTATTGAGCAAAGAGACTCGTCAGGATCTTTCAATTCAAGAAATTGCGGTAAAAACAAGGCATGTACCGC
>JAMDCS010000111.1 GCA_023488835.1 Candidatus Bathyarchaeota archaeon | reverse complement strand
CAGTAAAGGCAAGATTGAGCAAGAATTATTCACCCGCTTCCAGTGCAAGCTGAAAGCATAGTTGTGGATAAAATCAACAGTTTACTAGAATCCAAAGGCACCGAACATGTTGCGGTCTTACGGGAAGCAATGCAGTGCTTGATGACGGAGCAGTGTAGCGTTTTCAGAAACGGTCAAACCCTCGAATATGCCTTAGCTCAGATTCGCCACCTAAAAAAACGTTTTCTAAACATTGGCTTAACCAACAAGTCCAAGGTTTTCAACTATGAGCTGCAGGAAGCCTTAGAGCTAAACAACATGCTCAGGGTTGCAGAGGTTATCGTTTATTCAGCGCTTGTGCGCAGGGAAAGCCGTGGAGCCCATTTCCGCAGCGACTACCCAGAGAGGAACGACGAAGAATGGTTCAAGCACACGTTTGTTAACGAAACGCCAAATGGGCTTAAAGAAAGCTACAAGCCCCTCGCAGCTGGCAGGTTTGCGCCAGAAAAACGGAGGTACTAACCCTGAAGGTCACCTTGAAAGTTTACCGCTTCAACCCTGAAATCGACAAGGAACCACACTACGACATATTCATTGTAGAAGCTGAGTTCAACGAGCGAATACTTGACTGCCTAAACAAGGTAAGATGGCAGCAGGACAGCACGCTTTCTTTTCGCATGTCATGTGCGCATGGAATTTGCGGTTCAGACGGCTTAACAATCAATAGTCAATCTGCGTTGGCTTGCCAAAAACTAGTTAAAGACTACGATTACACCAAGGAGATTCTGATTGAACCGCTCAAGTACTTTGATGTGGTTAAGGATTTGATTGTTGATTTAAAGCCGTTTTTTGAGAGAATCAAATCGATAAACCCGCAAACGCCACTAAGCATAGCGAATGTTGACCCAGAAAAGGAAAGAAGCCAAAGTCCTGAAGAGCGCAGCCGATTTGACGATGCCTTAAAATGTATCCTGTGCGGTTGCTGCTATGGCGCTTGCCCAGTCATGACTGAACAGGACCAAGAATTCATCGGTCCAGCAGCAATCCTAAGAGAACAACGTTACATTTTTGATTCTAGAACCGCTGATGTACAGGAGCGCTTGGCGGTGATGCAGAAGCCTCATGGCGTTTGGGGGTGCAAAAGCTATTACATGTGCACGGTGGTTTGTCCAAAGAACATTAAAGTCACTGAAGCCATACTTAGAACCAAAAAGAAAATAATCCAAGAACAACAACCTAAAGTGGAATAGCAGGAGAGAGTTAGGTGGAAACTAGAAAAGAAATTGACCCATTAGGGGAGAGAGTAATCCCCAAAAACGCCTATTACGGTATTCAAACGTTGAGGGCAACCGAGAATTTTCCAGTCAGCGGAATCAAAGCGCCAGCTACGTTCATTATGGCTTATGTTCTTATAAAAAAATCTGCGGCAGTAGCCAACTGTCAGGTAGGTTGGCTTGAACCCAAAACCGCCAAAGCCATCACCCAAGCATGCGATGAAATCCTCAACGGCAAACTCCTCGATCAATTTGTCGTTGACGTTTTCCAAGCTGGCGCAGGCACATCGTTTAACATGAATGTTAACGAGGTTTTAGCGAACAGGGCACTTGAAATATTGGGCAAGCAGAAAGGCGACTATAAAAGTGTAGGTCCCAATGACCATGTGAACATGGGGCAATCAACCAATGATACGTTCCCAACAGCGCTGCATGTTTCGGTTCTTATGGCGTTACAGCCTTTGCTTTCTGCACTCAATGAACTCGCTGAGGCTTTTGAGGAGTTAGGCAAGAAGAACGCAAATGTTCTCAAGTCTGGCAGGACGCATTTGCAGGATGCTGTTCCAGTTACGGTTGGGCAAGAGTTTAGTGCTTATGGCTCAGCTATTTCAAACGCGTGTAATGAGCTAAGAAAAAGGCAGGAAAACCTCTACACGGTTGCTTTAGGCGGAACAGCCACAGGCACAGGCGCAAACACACATCCAGATTACAAGCGACTTGCCATCGCTGAGTTGGCAAAACTCACTGGTTTCCCCTTTAAGCCAGCAAAGGACAATTTTGAGGCGTTGCAAAGTCACCGAGCAGCCCAAACAGTTTCCAGCGGACTAAAAGAGCTGGCGTTGGAGCTTATACGCATTGCCAATGATTTGCGGCTGCTCGCGTCTGGTCCAACAACGGGGCTCAACGAGATTACTCTTCCACCTGTGCAGCCTGGCTCTTCGATTATGCCTGGGAAAGTGAACCCTGTTATGGCGGAATGCCTTGACATGGTAGCGTTCCAAGTGGTTGGAAATGATTTGGCGACATCTTTGGCGGTTCAAGCGGGACAATTAGAACTCAACGTCATGACACCAGCAATCGCGTATAACATGCTTTTCTCCATCCAAATCCTTAGCAATTACATCCCAGTTTTCACTGAGAAATGCGTCCAAGGCATAACCGTTGATGAGAAACGCTGCGAACAATACCTCGAAAAAAACCCTTCATTGGCCACGCTTTTAGCTCCTAAAATCGGCTATTTAGAAGCCGCCAAAATCGCTAAACAAGCCCAAGCAGAAAACCGCACAGTAAAAGAAATCGCGCTCGAAAAAGGATTACTGAAACCTGAGGAAATAGAAGGAATTTTCAGCCGCAAAAACCTGTTAAATGAGCGATAAAAAATTGAACTATCGTGATTTTTTTTCTATGCCCCTTATATAAAGTCGGATTATAACCAACATACCGCCCATTTTTATCTCTCGATCCCTAAATCCCCTTCCCTATCTTAAGGAACACAGGGGACTTCTGTCGTTAGATAGCTTTTTGAAAGGAAGCAACTGCTTTGGGAATCATTCGACCTAACTTAAGCGTTCAAGTTGTTGAACAATCTGTTCAAATGCATTGTCTTAAATCCAAAGACAGCATAAGGCTTAATTGGTGATATAAAATGGCGATAAACACAAAAAAGTTAAGCATATATGTGATCGCTGGAATAGCCGCAGCCATCATAATAATAGCAGCAATTTCCACTTCAGGCGTGCACCTTCCAAGTAACACACAAAACCCAGTAACTCTAGGCACCCTAACAGTATCCATCAAAGATGCACCTGTACAACTATCAAAACTAGAAGTAACCATTGACAGTATAGAAGTCCAAAGCCAAAATAACAGTTGGATAAATCTCCCATTCATTGATGGAACGCAAACTGTGCATGTTGACCTACTAACTCTGCAAGACATATCCCAAGACCTATCAACCACTTCGCTTCCCACGGGAAACTACACAAACATACGATTGCATGTAAAAGACGCAACAGCCACGTTCCAAGATGGAAGTGTAGTCAACTTGAATGTACCTTCAGATAAAATCGATATAATCGTCCACTTCCAAATCAAAGAAGACGCAACAACCAAAGTGCTTATTGATATGACAGCTGACTCGGTTGCCATCAGCAACAGCCACAACCTTAAACCTGTAGTCAAAGCAACAGTCACAGACCCCGCTACATCAACAAGCACTGAAACACCAGGGCCAGCTACACCAACAGAGACTCCGACACCAACCCCTACAGAAGCACCTACACCCACAATTAGTGCTTAAATCAGACGGCAAGCAACCAGTTGCAAAAATTAGGCTTAATCACCTTCCTTTTTTTAGGAATCATAACAATCAAAAAACGCCTTACCCCGGTCGGTTTCGCCAAGTATTTAGAGCTTCAAACCACAAGATTCCTGCTCCGAGTAAACCAAATAGAAAAGCAAAAACACTGTAGAAATTTACCTCTCTAAATTCATAAAGATAAAAAATGAAAAGCGTAGTCCACATTGAAGCATAAATGACCTGTCTGGGAAACATAAAACCCCGAATCTTCGTGAACTGTTTTAGAATACCCACATCTACTATGCGTGTAACATGGTATTCCCCCGCGACTTTCTCAACTACGCCTAGCTCAACCAGCTTATCCAAATGATAAACTGCCAAGTTCGGACTAGAAAAACCCAATTTTCGCTGGACATCCCTTGGACCAACTGACGCCTTTGAAGAATTAACCAAGTACCAATAAACCCGTAAAGTATTTCCCTGTAAATCACTTGCTAAACGAGCATTATTCATCGCTAACATTAACCCCCATCCTTTTAAAATGGCATTTATAACACATAAAGTATACGCAACTAACACGACATTGATAACTTAGCAGCTCTTACTAAGCCCAAAGGCGGATTTTATCCTGCTGTGCCGTAGCCGCTAACCTTCACAACCGCATCCGTGGAGCTTGAGCTTGATTTGGCATCAACCAGTATAGCCCAGATTATGCTCTGGGATGGGAACAGCTGCATCATGTCGTCATCGGATAACCAGACCGAGCCGCTGCTTGTGAATGTTCGCACGACAGGGTCTGAGATGATGTTATCGATGTATTCTATGCGGACTCTAACCGTTACGGTTTCGTTGTTGCTAAAGCTGCCAGATGCCTCAATCTTTGGCTTGAAGGAGAAAATCGTGAGGGGACGAACTTGAATGGTCTCGTTTAACCCGTACTGGTTGTTGGTGCCCACGGGAACGTTAACGTTTTCCCTTTTAAACTGCGCACCAGTCGCGGATAACCATATGCCTTGGGAATCATGAACTTTAGCGGTCCAGTTGCCCAAGAAACTAACGCCGCCGTCAAGGATAGGCGCTGGATTGCAGTTATCGCCAATATCAATGCCAAACAAGTAAACAGGGTCAGAAGTAAACGACTCAAAAACCACCCCAAACAGCAAAGTCTGAAACATGGAACCGTCAACCAAAAGTCCAGTCTGGTTAGCTCTTCCATTTTCGCCAATCCAAAACCTGACATTCTGTATTTGACTATCAGAAAATTCCGCCAAAGCTTCAACTTTGATGCCTACAGAAAAATCCTTCAATTTAAAGGACACACGGTCAATTTCTGTGCTGGCGTAGGAGCCTGTGCCGTTGCCAACGGGGGTTCGGAAAGCGATGCCTTCGGTAGCGTTAATGAATTGGCAGTTCTCGATTTTGTTGTATTCGCTCCAAGTGTTGGTGTTAGCAAACTCGATGCCTGTAGTAGTGTTTTCGAATATGGTGTTTGAGATTGTTGTTCCAAACGAGTTCTCAACTCTGATTGTGGCGTTGATTATTGTTAAGCCAGAGATGAGTGCGTTTTGTGAGGTTGTGTAGTTGTCGCCGTAAACGATTATTTTTTTGCCGTTGCCAATTATGGTTGCTTCGTTGTTGCTGACGATTTTGGCGTTCATCTTATTTGAAATGATAATGTCTTCGGTTAAAACGTAGGTTCCTGGGTTGAGGTAAACAGATTTTCCAGCAGTTAACGCCGAATTTAGCATTGATGAAGTGCTTGCTGTTTGTTCCGCAACATAACCAGTAAACATGTTCTTTAACTTGTAATTGTTGCCGTCTTGAGAGAGCACATAATCGTAACTTACTGCGTTTGTGCTCATGGATGATTGTGTTCCTACAAAAATCAGGTAGGTATTGAATGCTGACAAGACAAGCAACGCTAAAAGAACAATAACGATGGCTCGTTTGGAGAGAACTTTTTTCAGGGCATCTTTCATCTTGAAGGACTCAAGCAAGTTTAGGTACCATGTAACTGGCAATGTTAAATAAATTTATTGATAAACCGAGCCGTTTACCCCTATTTTGATGCCAACCAATACGAGTCTTCCTCAACGGAATGTGCCAACTATTGGAGATGGAATTTAGGTCTTTTTTAGGCTTTTTTAGACCATTATAGGCTAACACTTGTTTTTGCCTTCGATTGTTATTCCACGTGCTTCACTTGAAGCTTACGGCATGGATATGCTTGCGCAAAGAACAGCATTAAGCCATTCTTTGGATAGTCAAGAAAGTTTGACTAAACGTAGTCAAGAATTCTTGACGAAAACGCATTTATCATGTGACCAAACAAGCAATTAGCAGGGGATAAAGGAACATGGCATTAAACCACTATATAATAAACCATAGACTCCTCATACAAATGCAAAAGCAAGGTTGCGTTTTCTGCGTGATATGTCATCAACCCATTGTCGAAGGACAACGAGTAGCTTCTAGAAAAAGCACATCTGTTAGACATGAGGAATGTTACGAGCGTTCATTTATCTAACAAAAAGCCTACCGCAAACCGATGGAAACAGGAAGAGTGTTGTCTATGGACTACACTAAACCTATTTAATTTTATCAAGTTTAGTTGATTTGATGTTAAGTGGACTAACATAAAAAATTTAGAGCTTCACTATTTGGGCATGGGGTATGCCTTCGATTTTTATCACTGCTTCAGGGTGAACATATCCTTGGGCGATGGCTGTTTCCACGCAGTTTTTGCCTACAAGGTTCACTATCGTTGAATTGCTAATCAAGCCCACTGCTTCATCCACAGTTGCTTTTCGTCCATTGTAGAACTCGTCTTTTATGCGAAAGACAATTTTGCCTTCCCGAAGCGTCCGCCCAAGCAAATCGCAGTCGCAAACTGCCAAGAGCACGTTTTGCCCAATCTTTTTT
>JAMDCS010000091.1 GCA_023488835.1 Candidatus Bathyarchaeota archaeon | reverse complement strand
TACCTTAAACAAACATAACAAGCAAATAATGGCAAAGGTCTCCTTACTCATCTTCTACCTATTTTCTCTTTATGTGGGGAAAACGGTTTTAGAATTCCCACATATCTGTTTGTAAATTGGGTTGTTTTTTGGATTTGGGCTGTGTTTCTACTGCTGTTGGGATGTGGGAAGAGTATTTTGCTACACAAGAATACATGGAAGGACACAATTATACATGTGGGTGCATGTTGGGTTTGTTTTAGAATCCACAAGAAATTATAACAGGTAGTTGTGGTGGAAAGTTTGCTATATTCACCATCAACTAACTAAAAAACTCAAAAGCTCTAATTTCCATCTCCATACATAATTCACTCTGTTTATGTGAACCCACTGGTTATAGGGCTTAGTTTCTCTCGTTTTCATGTGACAACTTACCACTTGCAAGCTTAATTTCCAATATGTGAATACTGCGTGTACCATATCGATATGTCAAACACGTTATATAATTTTAATATAAACTACAGGGCTAATCGAGGTTACTTAAATGCCAAGAAAAGCAGTTGTTAAAGTCGTTCTAAGCAAGGAACAAGTCTACTTTTTAGATTTAACCTCTAAAATATATGGTATGAGCCAAAGTGAGGTTTTAAGAACAGCATTAATGGAATACATGAAAGAACTTGGACTCCTCCAAATTAAACAACCATGCCACTTAACACAGCAATCTTAGGCAGATTTTAAAAAGCAACCCCAACTATACCTTTAACGGTGAAAATATGAAAATTAACTGTCCCAAATGTGGAATAGACGGCTACCTTAAACAAACAGGTAACCACCAACGAATACAGCACTACCAAGGCTTCCAAAACGGCAAACGAATTTATGTCTACCACAGCCTCTCACTTGACTTGCACTCAAGAGGTCGGGGGTTCAAATCCCCCCCAGTCCACTCAACATTATTTTTAATTCACTTAATTTCTTGTTCAGCTCATCAATAATATAGAATGGTTTGCTGAGGTTCTGGAAGTTACGATAAACCCCTAAAAGCATGGGAAAACGTGCAATAGAAGTGTGCAATAAGCATGGTGAAGTGTGCAACAACCGTTTAACTGCTATTTCATGGTAATATTGATGGTGTTATTCAGTATGGGTTTTTGGTATTAATTGCACACTTGCGATAATACCATGCGAAAAACTGAGTTAAGAGTTAATTTTAGTGCTTTCTTGGTGACTGTCACTATTTGCGGTGTAAACAGCGTTTGCACGGTGAATCACTGTTTATTTTTTAACCATTTTTAGCCATTCCTTCATTTCTTCCATAGAATTGCTTGTGAATTAAGTGTAAAAAAACCACTAAGTAACCTTATCACACTTAGTTTATTTTTCACACTTGGTTTACCTATACAAGTCGCAGGTCGCAAACCGCAGGGCTTGATTCTCGATTTGAAACAATTTTTAAAACTCTTTAATGCGACGGAAGGCGGTTTATAAAAAAATGAAAATTGGCGCGCTCTTGCAGGGTGGTTGTAGCCCTCAAGCTTCATACCTTCTCCAGTCACACCATTTACAAGCCAATCGGCTGTAGCTCATGGCTGGCTCACTGGGACTCCCTGACATCCTTCGGTTTATGCAACCGATTATGTCTTCGGGTGCCGAGCGCTTTCAATGACCTTCAAATCGAAGGGTCATAACACCTACGTCTCTCAATCCGTAGGAACGCCGCCTCAAACGGCGTTTTAGCCTAGTCTGCTAGAGGACACCAACCGCTATCTTGAATTATGGAAGGGTAAGAAATATAAGACTTTCCATACATTACCTACTGATAGGTGAATAACTAAGTGGTTAGAAAAACGTTAGGCGCTTGCAAGGTCAGCACGAAAGGTCAAGTGACTATTCCTTCTGAGGCGAGAAAGCGTTTTCAATTGACTGTTGGAGATTTGCTTCTCTTCATGGAAGAAGATGGAAAGCTTGTATTGGTAAAAGGTTAATTTTTGAACAGGAACAAGTGGGCTGATAATAGCCACGTCGTTTTAGAGAAAGAAAAGAAGAGCTAAATTTTGAGGCTAAATTCCACATAAAATTAATTTTTTTTGTAATTTTTCTGCTTAAAACGCTCAGTTATTGAAATTATTACAAGTGGATAGCGGTTTCCGCAAAAAAAATAACGCTTAACGTGCTTTTAGGCACGTTTTTTTACGCTTTTCGGCTTATTTTCCCATTGAACTGTCAATGTATGGGGTTAATCCACTCTTTTTTGAATTTTTCATAATCAAAGTGTTCTCGCCTGATGTTTTGAGTTTTCAAAAGCACGTTTTTAGGCGTTTTGTCTTTTAATTGCGCTTCAATTAATCGATTCATGCATCCATCACTTGCTTTCCTACAAACGCACTTACCGCTACATGGCAGTTTTGCGTCGCTTTTTTTAGGTTCGCTTTCTTTGAGCACTTGTTCACTTGTGATATATTCTCTTGTGTCTACAGCTTTCCATAGCGCCCATTGGGGAGCTTCAACCTGATATCGCGGAGTGGCGGGGGTTCCAAACAATAAGAGGTGTTGGTCTTTCTTTGATGGCGGTGGCGTAAATCCGACTTGAGTTAAAACGGTGGTGATTATTTGGGTTGCTTGGTGTAATTCATAGTTTTTTAAAGTGTATGTAACAAAGCTTCCGACCCACTGATTAAATTCGTCAATAGGTTGTTTCTCTTCCAAGATGGCACTCAGCACTTCGATTGTGAAAAACTCCAATGACTCGTAATTCCTAATTTCTGCTAACATGTAACCTTTCCGTCCGTTAAGTTTAATGATTTCTTCCCGCTCAACCATTGCATTGAGGCGCATTCGAAAAGTGTTATGATTTGAAAGACCGCAGGCTTTTTTCAACTCGGTAAAAGTAAGAGTTTTGTCTCCTCAAAGAAAGCGAATTTTAGCCTCTGACTCTCTGACTTGTGGTGCCAATCTTTCTCTTGCTTTTTGGCTTATTTTTTCGTAACTTTTTTGCCGCTTTTCTTTTTCCCTTGTTTTTCCATCGCCTTTCGGTCTTGCCATCTACACACCTCATTTGGATAGTTTAGGGTGGTAAACACCCTATATATTCTTTGTCCTACATAGGTTGTAGGATTTGCTCTAAATCAAGAGAAAATCCGAAAAAAGGAATCGTGGAGCTTAAAAAAATGGCGAAACCAAGCTTTCAAATCAATGCGGAAACTCTCAAGCTGGTTGACGAAACAGCAAAGAAGATAGGTCTTTCTCGGTCTGACCTCATCAGGATGTCGATTAATGAGAAACTCTATCGCCTTGGTGTTTTGAAACTGGACGGAACGACAGCCCAAAAAATAGGGGGTGACTGAGTTGGCAGAAAAAGAAGCAAAAAAAGCGGTTGAACCACTATCCCCTCAGCTTAGCGCCGTCATCGTAATTATCAAAGAATCCGAACATGACGGTTTCTTTGGAATAGGTTTTAGCATTCAAGAGGTAGCTCAAAAGGCTGAGTTTCGGGGTATGAAAGGGGAAGAAATTTGGACTCTTGAGATGCTACAAAAAATAACGTCACGATACCAGCTAAGCTGAGGGGCTACACATCGCCTCACACCAGACGGAACCTGAAAAAATAGACGAAGCCCTCAATTTGCTTTCAGCAAAAATTAACGTCAACATTGACCGCATACGCAGATGTTTTTATGGCATTCCTGAACCAATTAGTAAAGCACCCGAACCCGTTGTTGACCTCTTCCCAGAGGAAGAAAGCACCGACGACAAGCAACAGGAAAGTGGCACAGATGACTAAAGCACCAGCAACAACAACCAACTTTACCGAGGGTATTGTTACAACCCTCACAAATACCCTAAGCGCTCTGCTCAAATCAAAGGGCGCAATCGCACTAATAATCGTCATTGCAATCGTGGCTTTTGCAATAGGCTATCTATCAGGGCGTCCCTCTGGCTTTCATGATACCGAGCCAGTCCTAAAGAAGTCACTACTCTGAGAGAGGAATTAACTTTGAGTGACGACCGACAACTCGCCAGCCCAAAACAAAGGAGAGGAACGATTACCACCGATGCAGACGTAGACCACCTCTTTGAGCATCTTAAAAAAGATAAGCCCGAACCAGCAAACCCAGAGACAAACCGATGGAAAATAAAGCCTTTTAGAGGCATTATCAGGGGTGACTTTCACCAAAGCAAATTACCGCACGACGTAGAAGTAGTAATCAAGGATGGCATGGCATATTCGGACTACCTTAAAATATCAAAAAGACAGTTCCTCTATCTTATTTACTCGGATTTTACACAGGGAGCACCCAACAAATCTAAGACTCTTGCCGATGCAAAGGTAGCTGAATACAACAAAACGATGTCCATGAATATCGCAAAAAAACACTATGCAAACCCTAAAAATGATGAATGGTCGGATGCAGGCAAGAACGTTGATTCGATGGGTAGAAATCTTTACAACATGTTTGGTCACCGTGATCCAGCACTGTTTACCCTTGAAGATTTCCAAAAAGCCAAAAATGACCCAAGATTCTATGACGACCGAGGGAAAATAAAGGCGCACGACCTATCTCATATTAAGTGCATCATGAAGTATGCGGCACTACAAATCAAAGATTCACCGCTCAACCGAGACAGATTTCAGTTTGTCGAAAATGACGAGTGGTACTCCGCTGGATTAAAAAATATTGGCGGCAAAATTGATGACTACTTGCAAGAAACGGAGCTAATAGACTACGTTAACCATATCAACGAAATCGACACGCTTGTATTGCATAGGCTTGGTTTTGAGGGCTTTGGAAGAGTGAGCAGTCAATTAGACATGGGCAAAAAACTACCTGACGGTTATACTTGTCAAGCGCTATGGGATTTAAACGCTATCAGCATGTTCGAGCAAAAGGTGGCAGAGAAGGCAGGCGGCGGGAAAGTCAAACGTCGATTCACACCTGAATCAATGGCATTTTTCAAGCGCTATCTTACTGACATGGACATAAAAGGCAGATGGTTTAGCCGATACCCCTCAGAACAACACAACTATGAAAGCTTTGCTCGTAGCCTAAGACTCGCTGGATTACGTGCGGGAATCTGGCGCTACAAAACAGCTAAAAAAGGAGAACAACTTGCGGAAGGCGAAAAACTTGCACCTGACGGTAGAATCTACCGATTGACGCCTTTCAACAACACCAAAAAAGGTACAGTGGAATATCAAAAAGAATGGGTCACAGAGGGGAAGATGACAACAACCCACACCGTGATGAAGCACACAGGGGTTAGCCTTGCAGGGCTTCATGGATGGAGCTTAGAAAACTGCTCGCAACAAAGCGGAACCGACACAAGCACCCTAAAACAATTCTACCACGGAACACTTGGAGTGGACTTGGAAAAGGCAGTCATGGGTGAGCGCATATATGAGCCGTGGCGGCAATGGATTGTCCGAGTAATCGAGCCGCTATACACCAAACGCTATAATCAACTGATGGAACAACTACACGGAAAAGCTGTCGATATGAGCGTAATCGTTCTTGAAGAAAACGTAATGCCAGAAGTTGTAGGCGACGAATAATGTGTAGTCTTCAATGGTGCAGAACAAAAAACCCTGATACTAAAACGATTGAGGTTTCCACAGCTACAAACAACAGAATCCACAGCGTAAAAACAGATATTACGAAAATAGACAGCGCGGGGAAGCAACGGTGAAGGCAGAGCTTAAACAAACCTTCCTCAAAGATTTGGAAGGAATTTGTGATGATTACAAACGAGGCAATAAAGCACAGGCGTTTGAAATTCTATGCGCTCTTATTGGTGAAATCCTCAAGGAGCTACCCACCGATGGCAACTGAACAAATACTAAAGGAACGCGCCCAAACGTCAAGCACTCCTACCCCTTTTTCCAACTCTTTTTCAGGTGAAAACCGTTGACTGCAAAAAGCGTTAGATTAACCCCTAACGATGAAAATAAGGAAAGTGAAATCTTTGCTTTTTACGGCGTGCAAGGGGAAACTTACAGCGAGCAATACCGCGATTTCCTCTCAAAACTCCATAGAGCAATGCGCTTAAACGTAGTCATAGAAACCCCCGACAACCCAGCAATGCACCCGATAGAGAACTTCACTAACTTACGTTGTCCAATGCGTAAAAGGGTGAATGTACCTCACAAGGACAACAAAACGGGCGCTCTACTATGGACAGAAGAAAAGATATATTGCGTTGACAACCCACCCAGAGCCACACAGCTTTTAGGCATGGAAGTCTGCGAAGTCTGCATAGCGAAATTCTATGGCTATGGCTTAGCCAAGAAACTACGCGCCGCCAACCCTGACAATATACCCACACCAAAAGCAAACTCAGAGCGAGAAGAGCCAACGCCGATAAGAGAAGAACAGCAAATCACAGTAACAACACCAGCGCCAAAGCCACAACCAACAGCGAAAACATACACGCCTATTAAAAACTGGATTCCGATACAACGTAGCGACGGCGCTAAAGTTTGCCCTTTTGGAGGCGCTTTTGTTTACGCTCTTGGCGAATGCAATATATCTT
>JAMDCS010000038.1 GCA_023488835.1 Candidatus Bathyarchaeota archaeon | reverse complement strand
GAGTTGGGCGAGGTTGTTCATGGCTTTGGCGTCTTGGACATTTCCATCAAAGTGATGGGTGTAAACAGTCGTCTTGTTCTTTGACTTTGCATATATGATGCTGAGGTCGGAAACTATGGGCACAAAACCGTGTGCATGCAGCAAGTCGAAGTCCATTTCGCCGATTTTTTTAAGGTAAACGGTCGAAAATGGGACACGAAAGAAGACTAGTTGAGGCTTCACTCGATAAACTTCAACGTTGTTGATTGATTCCGCTGCGGGGCTGCTGGTTAAATTGAAAGTGACCACTTTGACAGGGAAATATTTGCTGAGGTGTTCAGCGAGCAGCTTTATTTGGTTCTCGTAGCCGCCAACTTGGGGCGCATAACGGTGGCTTGTAAAACAAAGTTTCACTTTGGGACCTCAAAACTTTCAATCGAAATCAATGTAAAGAGGAAGGTATTAGGGACTTTGCCACGGGTTGCCAGAAAACAGGCATTGCCTGTATTCCAAATCTGGTGTTAGGCGGGTTTTGGCTGGTTTGTAGTGTCTGTTATTAAGAAAATTGTGAACAGTTTAACGAGGCTCCTGAGGCCATCGATGTATGCGATTTTTGAGACGCCGTAGCGTCTGTATGTGTAGGGGATTGGGATTTCTGTAAATTTTTTGTCTTTGTTGAATCCTTTGCAGGTTATTTCTATTTCAACTGCGAAGCCGTTTTCTTCTAGTTCGGCGGAGTTTAGTATGGATTTTTTGAATGCTTTTTGTCCTGTCATGATGTCTGTGATTTGTATGTTGTATAGGAATCTTGCAACACCTGATAGTATTGAGTTTCCGACGAAGTGGGAGAAACTCATTCCTTCTGGTTTGCCTTTGAATCTTGAGCCGTAAACTATGTCCATTGGACCTTCAGATATGGGTTTCACTAGGGCGGGGATGTATTCGGGTAAGTATTCTAAATCGGCGTCTTGGATTACGAGGATTTTTCCGCGTGCGTTTTTGATGCCTGTTCGTATGGCTGCGCCTTTGCCCAGGTTGTTTTGGTGTCGTAGGTATTTGACGAATGGGAATGCTGCGACTTTTTCTGCAGTGTGGTCTGTTGATCCATCGTCTACAACGATGATTTCTGTGTTGCCCAGCGACCAACTGACTTTTATTACCCGTTGCAGGACTTCGGCGATGGTTTCTTCTTCGCAGTAGGTGGGGATTATGATGCTTACGTCGGGGGCTGCTGATTGTTGTGTCAATGGGTAGGGTGCTCCGTCGATGGGTTGAATGTTAAAAGTGCTTCTAATGTAAGCGCTTGTTTTTTTATCCATTATTACTGTGGTTTGTTTTGTTGTTTGTCGCCATTTGCTCATGTTTGTTCGCCGTAGCAAACCAAGTATCAAGTATTAATATATCCATTATTACGGGTACCTAATATTACGAATTTGGAATTATAACGGATTTTTTATGCCGTGTCTTGTAAACGCTAAAGGCGCCAAACGCTGCAAAAACTGCCGTAGCCAAAGCTAACCCGCCAAATTGGCTTTCAGGTAAAACAAGGATGGTCTGTGCAGCAATTAGTTCTGAACCTATAACAACATTGTAAGCTCCGAGAACAACAATATAGTAAATTCCAGTTTGGGCGGCTGTGAATTTTAGCAAATCTGTTCCTGAATCGCTCTGATGAAGATTAGCAACATCATGCACCAAGGTGCCATCTGGAGCGTAGATTTTTATTTCTACTGTTGTGTCGGTGCTGGGGGATTGTGTCCAGAACAGCCAAAGTGTTGTCCCAACTTGGCATTCTGAAATGGCGGGACCAGTTCCCGCAGCGTTGTCTTTGGCGTTTATCGACGCGGCAGAAGCAGGTGTATCAGCATAGGCAGTGCTAACTATCGGTAGAACAACTAAGAAGCACAGGGTAAGTAGTATTATTTTTTGTTTATTCATTTACTCAGTCTTCCTTGCGGAATTCTAATTTTTGGATTGAACGTTCACAGAAACAAACCTGCCTCAACAAAACATTGAGCTAAAAGTAAATCAACAAAGCTAAATTTGGAGTCCACACTAACAAATCCCCTCCTGACGGAGGTGGACCTGAAATAAAAACCAAATTTAGCTAGACATTAAGCCTCTTCTCTCATCCCCAAGATGTGCACAGCCTCCATTTCTCATCTGTACATCTTTTAAGTATTTTGCATAAAAAAACCATGAGTAAAGATGCAACTAACCCAAAACAACCCTCACACAGAAAAACCCGCAACTGTGCGCTCTTAAATGCTCTTGGCTAACCGCATAATTATTGCAACGGATTTAACTAAGGAAATATAAAAAGTCCCGAACACCAGAAAAAGAAACATCAATAGAGAATAAAAAAGGGCAAACTAAAAAATAGCTGGTTGACAAAAAACTTGGGAATAATTTGCAGTTTATAGAAATCCTAAACAAACAAGACAGAAAACCTGACCTGATAATTTTTGTAGGGGCTCTTTATTGAGTTGATTGGCGTTTGCAGATAACCAAATAGCGTTTATCCGCATCCTCTTCAAACGCTAAATTATTTTTCTCGATAAAATCCTCTATAGCTTGACGGTCATAACCGCTTCCAATCTGAAGCAGATAATCCCCAAGCGCTCTTTCCTGCAGCGAGACCCACGAAAGATCACCTAAATCACAACCCACCATTTCTTTCAAAATGGCGACTGCCTCTTTACGCTCCATAAAAACAAAACCTTCTCCAAGCAACTTAACCCTTGCCTAACTTATATTGTTTATTCCCAAAATAACCTAAAAAATACCTAATTTTAAAGCAAGCAAGTTAGCGCTGATATAAATTATGGAGAAAACAGGGGAGTCTATTGCCACATATTATAACCCAAAACAAAAAACACAAAAAAAGAACAGGCAACTCCCCCGCAAGGAAATGGAAAAGTTGGCGCCGCCGAAAGGACTCGAACCTTTGACCTACTGATTAACAGTCAGTTGCACTACCGGGCTGTGCAACGGCGGCAAATCATTGGTGCTTCTGCCACTTTCAGTTCCACAAGACTATTTAAGCTTAGTCGTTTTAAAAGTGGTTTATTCTAATTT
Source organism: Candidatus Bathyarchaeota archaeon (assembly GCA_023488835.1). Next base: position 3,456 of record JAMDCS010000038.1, on the reverse strand, counting down.
GCCGCACTTTATGCTTAGCTATCGCCGAAAAACCCTTGTAGAATTCTTTCATGATGGGCGAATACCATTTGCCTGAAAAAGACCAATCAAGCAAGTTGTCAACCCAGTAAAAATCATGCTCAACACACAAAACCAGCAGTTGCCTGTGCATCTCGCTTAGCTTGGTTTGCGTGAACCAATCCTCATTCTTAAGCTTGCCCAAAGGAACAAAAAACAGGGGCACAATCAGACTCCGCATGTCCTTCAAATCATCAATTAAATCCATTGTTTTTATGATATCTTCCTCTCGCTCATCAGGCAACCCCAAAATCAACGTACAAGCTGGAACCAACTTGTTATCATGCATCAAACCCATGCCATTCACTACAACATCATGCCAATCTTCAGCCCTAAACGGATGAGCCTTCGCAGGCATAATCTTCTTAGCCACCTCGCCCGAACCAGTCTCGATGCCTACTTCCGCACCCCACCACGCCTGCTTCTGCAAAATAAGCTCTGCCAACTCAGAGAAAAGCTTAGGCGACGACGCCACCGCAGCCAAAGAGCAATGGCTCCAGCTTATGCCATCAACTTTTTTCATCACCAGCTTATGCAACGCCAAAAGCCTCTCACTGTCTGGCACGGTATTCTTTGAACCATACAGCATAACATCCTCTGAATGAAGACAAGCACCAGTAACCTTACCCGAAGACAAGTTAACGTTCAATTCGCGGTCGACTTTCTCAATCGGGTACCACCTTAACGGTCGCAAAGTAACGTTGCAAAATTGGCAGCCTCTGCAGCAGCCTCTTCCGATTTCGATTAAGCCATTGATTGAGGGCTGTACGATGTCGGGGATTTCTTCTAAACTTGGTACTTCGCCAACGCTGACTTCGTAGTGGTGGGGGAGTTCTTGACCTTCAATGGCTGCCTTGAAGAGTTTACCAACCACATTTTCTCCTTCTCCCTCCACCACGCAGTCAATATCCAAATCGTTAACTGATTTTTCGCGGAAGCGAAACTGCCACGCGCCAGGTCCACCGACAATGACTTTTAACCCGTTTTGTTTTGCCTTCTTGATTGCTGGGCTTTGCAGTAAGGCTTGAAAATGTTTTGCAAGGTATGGCTCTTTTTTGAAAATGGATGCAAGAGTGGTGGATGCTGGACCTAAACCAAACGGATCCATAGCATGGATGCCCAGGACCTTTGCGTCTTTTAAAGCGTTTCCAAGGTGGGTTGGACCTAAAGTTTCCACTTTGAAGCCTTCTTTTAGAAGTTGGGCTTCAGTTTTTCTCAAGCCGTACGGTGCTGTCCATGGTTGTCCATTGCTTGTTTTTAGCGGCGGAAAAAAAAGGTAGCTGTAGAGCCATTCAGGAACAAAATTTGGAGGAGCACATGTGCCAAAACCTAGAAATTCGTTTTGATGGTAATTACTCATTAATGTTCTGTCAGCAGTTAAAAGCACATCTGCCATTTACTGTTCCTCATAAGCCCATCCTCTAAAACTGCACTCAGGGCAAAAGTCTAGTCAGTCAACAGGAAGATATAACTTTATCGACTTTGTTCTGCCTTTATTGCCTACATGTTGGCGCTCGGCTGATTGCTTAAACATAGTTCGCGAACCTCTTGGACTTGCGGAAACAATGAAATTCAGCGCTGTTTATTTTAACAACTGAGTATTCAACCCATCCAGCTTGGCCAAGTTTTAATATATCTTCTACAGTGGTTGCGCTTGTCGTCTCGAAATCGTCAGCTTTAAAATTTATCATTCCTATGTATTTCATGCTGTTTTCGATTTTCTTATGACCGAGCAGTTTCTTAACTAGGAGTACGTTTCCGTTTGTATGCCATGCAACCTGGGTGCCTCCCCAATGTCGGAAAGTTCTTAGTTCAATGGCTAAGAGTCGCGGGTTTTGTTGTGTTTGAGCTAGTCTTTTCTTTAGTTTTGCGTAGGTTGCGCTTATACCGTCATATTTAACGTTGAAAACCCTTGCTGAGTCATGTGGCAAACAGCTTAACATCGATAACAAGCGACTGGATACTTGAAGCGTTCGGGGCAGGTGTCCTTTAACTGGATGGTTTATTTTGATTGTTTGCTCTTTTTCGTTTATGTCTATCCATTCTATTCTTAGAGCTTCGCTTGGATCGCCATAGGTTTCTTTCAATGTTTGAAGGTATGTGGCTAATCGTTTGCTTTTTGCTGCGTTGATTAATGCATCAAGTTCTGTTTCATCAGGTATGAAGGGAATTATTTCTTCTTGTTTGTATTTAGGCTGGTCCCATTCTATTTTTAGCATAGTTGCAACAGCATTGTAAGCATAAGCATACTGCATTTTCATGCCGTTTTTGACAGTCATTTTGCCAATGAATTCTTTGACGTTTTCGGGATCGCGGAGGTTAGCTCCTAATCGTGCAAGCCTTCTAATCAAGTTGGGGTATTCGGTTTCTTTTGCAAAGCCTTCTTTGTCAAGGTACGCTAGGAACTGCGCTATTAATCCGGCTGCGTCTGGTGGCAGTTGTGCATCTCTCGCACAAGTTTTGGTTTCTTGTGCTGAAGCCAAGTTTTTCACCTTTAAGGCGCTTATTTGGCTGCTCTCTGAATTGTCAAGGACAGCATTTAAACTAGTAGGTAACGTGTAGCGGTAGCCACATTCCCGACAAATATATCTTTGAGTTGTTTCACCGTTTGCAAGTTTCCGTTTACCATCCCTAAAGAATTTCTCGCTTAAGCATTCAGGGCAAACTATAGCGGTTTGGGCTTGGTGTTCCAACTAAAAATCTCCCTCTTGCACAACATTGGTTTCCCAGCGATAGCGCTCTCTCTTCAATGGAGAAAAACCACATTTACCACAAACCACTCGATCAACAATCCAGGATTGACCGACATAGAAAACCTTCAACAGAAAACTATGACAATTAGGGCAAGGCTCAGGAGCTAAAGTGTGAATAACCCTATGCCCCATCAATAAGCCTCCTCACTTGGCAAAGGAGCCCTCCAACCATAACACTTTAGCGGCATCGGATGCCGCTAAAGTGTTATGGTTGGAGGGCTCCTTTGCCAAGTGAGGAGGCTTATTGATGGGGCATAGGGTTATTCACACTTTAGCTCCTGAGCCTTGCCCTAATTGTCATAGTTTTCCGCAATCGGACCCGCACAAACGATCCTTATAGACTTCAGGATTTACCTCAATATGCCTTAATCCTGATTCTTCGGTGATTATGTTTAGTTGGCTTTCGTTTGGAACAGATGGAACACTTGGAACACTATTTTTATTCTTTTTATTTTCTGAGTTTTCAGAAAAATTACTAAGAATATTTTGCTGTTCTATCTGTTCCATCTGTTCCATTGATGCTTGTTCTCGGTTTTTCAAACCGAAACCTATCCATGCACGTTCCTTTTTTGGCTTGTAAATCCAGCCATCTTTGACTTTTGGGGCTAATCTTTGCATTCCTTGTGTTAATTGGCTTGAATTTCTT
>JAMDCS010000076.1 GCA_023488835.1 Candidatus Bathyarchaeota archaeon | reverse complement strand
TATCAATGGCTTGGCTGTTAAAGGAAGGCTTCAAAATCTGGCTGGAAGCGTCATTCGAGAAAAGAGCAGCAAGAGTTGCTATAAGAGATGGAATGACTGTTGATGAAACATTTGGGTTGTTGAAGGAAAAAGAGGCACGTACCAAAGCCATTTACAAGGCGTTGTATGGTTTTGGTTTAGGTGAAGATTTTAAGCCGTTTGACTTCATTTTAGACACCGACAATTTGAGTGCAAACGAAGTCTTTGAGGTTCTATGCAAAGTAATTGATAACGTGGCTCTCAGTTCCTTAAACTTCTAGTTTTATTGTGAATAGAACTTTCCTCTATAACTAAGTTACAGACGGCTTAAAAACACCAAAACAACAAATAAGCTCTCTCTTTGAAAGGCAATCTTACGAGAAGGGAGAGGGAAGGGTGAAGAACTTAAATAAAATAGCGGTTGTTCTCTTTGTAGAAACAATAATTCTAAGCCTAATAGCTTCATTCCGCTTCGTGAACCTCCAATCCACCGTTACCCTCATAATCTTTAATTTATTTTTTATTTCATTATTTTTCCAACTAAACGGTAGCCCAACAATAAAAGTCGGCATGTTAGCAGCCGGGAACATCTTAGGGTTGTTCTGGAATATGTTTTTCTATTCATTCTCTTTAGCTGGCCGTGGGTATTTTGGAGTATCATTCAACGCTGTCTTCACCCTGATTTACCCAATCTTAAACCTCATGTGGATAGTACCTTTCTGGTCGTTAAGTTTGAGCTTTCTTCCTAAACTACAGTTTCCAAAAACCACTTAAAAGGTGGAACCATGATAAAAGAAATTTTAAACATATTCTTCATTTTTTCAGCGTTAATAATAAGTGCTTATCTAGTTCGCCATTACATTTTTACATTAACCGTTTTAAGGCGTGTAAAAAATAAAGCTTCAACTACCACCACCTATAACGCTGAGTATGAACCCTCAGTTTCTATCCTTATCCCAGCCCACAACGAGGACAAAGTAATTGGAAAATTACTACAGAAAATGACCGAGCTAGCTTATCCTAAAGACAAGCTGGAAGTTGTCTTGATAAATGATGCCTCATCGGATAATACAGGACAAATCGCTGAAGAATATTCAAAACAGTACAAGTTCATAAAAGTGTTACACAGAAACAGACAAGTAGGCGGTAAAGGGAAAGCATCTGCTTTAAATGCTGCTTTAAAGCAGGTGACTGGGGAAATCGTACTTTGTTTTGATGCGGATTACCTTCCCCACTCTGACATTGTGACAAGACTTGTGGCAAAATTTGCTGACCCCAGCGTTGGAGCTGTTCAGGGACGACCTATTGTCTTAAATGAACCGCGAAATATTGTAACTCGCTTAATAGCCCTAGAGCGGATTGGTGGGTACAGGGTTGATCAGGAGGCTCGAGATGTTTTAGGTCTTGTGCCTCAGTTTGGCGGTACAGTTGGCGGTTTTAGGCGAAGTATTTTGGGGAGTTTTGGGGGTTTTGACGAGTCAATGTTGACTGAAGATACAGATTTAACCTTTCAAATTTACTTAGCGGGTTATAAAATCCGTTATGCAGGGGACGCTGAATGCTACGAGGAAGCAGTGGATACGTGGAAGGCTTATTGGCGGCAAAGGCACAGGTGGGCCAAAGGGCATATGCAAGTTTGTTTTAAGCATGCATTCAAGGTTTTGACAAGCAAAAAAATGAAGTTGAAAGTGAAAATTGATGGTTTACTGCTTTTGCACATTTACTTTATGCCTCTCATTACCTTCCTTTCTTTCCTTACGGGCGGATTCCTTATCCTTAATGGTTCATCTGTTGCTGGTCCACTTTGGTTTGCTGTACCCATTTCTTTTTACAGTTTTGTGGGTAATTACGCACCTTTTTTTGAGGTTGGGATAGGCGCGTATTTGGATGGCAGAAAACGAGTTCAGTGGTTGGCGCCTTTGTTGGTTTTCTCTTTTTTGTATAATGTGATCATCTGTACGAAGGCTTTTTTTGATTTGTTTGCTGGTAAATTGTTGGGTAAGTCTGGGGGGAACTGGGGGAAGACTGAGCATTTAGGTAATGGAAATTGTTATATTGAGAATTAAGCAATAAAGCACATTTGATATTATGATTCCAAGTCTTATTACACTGATTACCACTACAATACCCATAACTGCAATAATAGTCATGTTAATGTTCCTACCCGCCATCATTGAACTAAAAAAACCCAAAGATGCAGGACCAAGATTAATAACTGATTCCTTTGCACAAATGCATTTAAGTGCCCTAAAAACGGCTTTATTAAATATTGAAGACGAGTTGAAATTCGACAGCCAATTAAGCGGTAAAATCGGAAATTTTCTTCGTTTTATTCCAAACTTAGAAATCTAAAGTTATTTGAACAGTAACTTTGCGTTTTTCCACTGGTCTTTAGCTAACGATAGGTGCCCGTATGGGCTTCCATGAAGCGAATAGAACACGTAGCAGAGGTAGTTGCATTGGGTGCATTCATGATATGTTTCTCGTAACTCTTTAAATTCTGGGCTTTTCCATCTCTTGGGCAAATCAAAGATTGAGCCTGCAAAATTGTGGCTGTGGCAGCCTGCAATCCTGCCTAAATGGTCAACGACTAGAAATTGGTTTAGTGCTTGGCACTTCCATGTTCTCTGGCTATTTTCCTCATAGATGCTCCGTAGTGCTTCTAGCAGTGTGACTTAGATAATCATTTTCTTGTTTTTCTTTTTCATCTCTTTGAGCGAGTTGCAAAGGCTAACCATTGCTTTCTTGTCCGTTATTACGAGCTCGTCGTTTGCTTTGCCAATCTTAAACAACTGTTTACTATCTGCGGAAGTATCATACGAGTAGAGACAGTACCAAACTGGGATTCCCTTTCCAGTAAAATGATTAGTTAAGTCAACGATTTCATAGAGGTTTTTTTGGGAAATAGTCGGCGTAACACTGACTTTTACTCCTTCATTTTGAAGGGTTTCTACTGCTTGAGTGGCATTTTTCCAAGCGCCCGGCACAGACTTGATATAATCATTCTTTGCTTCATCTAGGCTGTCGATTGAAATTGCTACGAAATCCACCTTTCGCAGCGCGTCGATTTTTTTTGCAGCCATACTTCCATTATCGTAAACAGTCGTGACAAACAGTTTTGAAGCATAATCGATTATTTCGCCGATATCATCTCGGAGCAGTGGGTCTCCGCCTGAAAATACCAGCTCAACTATGCCGAGTTTTTTTAGGATGTCTAAGCCTTTCTTTATTTCGTCGGCTGTGAGTTCTCTTTGGTCTTGTTCTTTCCAGACGTTGCAGCCGCGGCATTGATAGTTGCATTTTCTTGTGACTAGCCACTGCGCATGATGGGGCTTGCCGGGAGCAAGTGAACGTGCCGCTATTGATGCCGCTTTCTTGAAACCTGAAGTCAAATAATTGTCACTAGCCGATTAATTGTTATTACCTTATCACAGGTTGGAACTATAAAAACCATTATTAGACTTTGGTTTGGTCTGGTGATTGATGCTTTGGGGTTCAACCATTTTTGGCGGCTTTTTTTTAACATGTTGTTTAGCTTGAAAAGGCATCAATAGCCCTCTTAGCAATTTTAGGGTTTTATATGACAGTACTACACTCTTAAAAGAAAGGTGAACCTTAGTGGCGTTTGAGCAAGACTACTTCACTGGCAGAAAGTATTCGCTTAAAGAGGAACTGGTTAAGCGGCATGTTTTGGCAGTTTTGCGGTGGGCTTCAAAAAACTTCAAGGAAGAACTCTTGGTTGGTAAGGGCAGGAGTGCGTTGGATGTAGGCTGTGCTTATGGTTACACTTCACGGGTATTGGCTGATTTGGGCTATGATGTCTTCGGCGTTGATATCTCAACTTGGGGAACCAAATACGCTAAAAACCTTGGCGGCAGTCACTTTGTGGTGTGTGATGCGCAAACAAGCATGCCTTTTAAGGCGGGAACGTTTGATTTGGTCACTTGTTTTGACGTTTTGGAGCATCTTCCTGGTCCTGAGAAGGCGCTTGTGAGCATGTTTAACGCTTGCAAAGGCATTCTTGTCTGCACGACGCCAAATAAGAAAGTTGAGAAACCCATCCGAAAGCTTATGCGGGATTACGATGAAACCCACATTAGTGTCAAGTCGCCGCTGCAATGGCAAAAATGCATCAAAACAAATTTAGAATGCAGAGCGCTCAACGTTGGAGTGTTTTATGATTTACCCCTAAGGTTTGGGGGCAAGCTGTTTTTCAAGTCGTTTAACGTTCCAACTTATGGATTGACTGTTAGGATAGCCGTAGAGAAATAGCTGCGTTTTAGGGGATGGCGCTGTTAACGTTGAGGGGTTGAAACTGCCGTTTCAGTTTTTTGGGTTTAGGTTTTTAAGCTATCGCCAACCTATAAGGTTCAATGATTTAATTCGAGGGCACCTGATGCAAGTTGACGTTGTACTGCTGACAAAGAACAGTGAACACCTGCTCGACAAATGTTTAACTTCCATTTATCAAAATGTACCCATCAAAAACCTAATTGTCATCGACTGCTTCTCAACCGACCGTACCTTGGATATTCTGGAAAAGTTCAATCGGAAATTTGGCAATGTTTTGTTGGTTCAGATGGAGGGTTCAAGGGCTAAAGCAAGAACCGAAGGCATATGCCGCGTGTCCACAGAGTGGTTTATGTTCGTTGACAGCGACGTTTTGCTCTGCAAGGACTGGTTTAAAAAGGCACAGGCTGACTTGGCAAGCGGTGTAGGTGCTGTTTGGGGCTTAAACGTTGACGTTCTCCCCAACATGACGAACAAACGTATCCTTAAATTTCAGAGCTTGATTGCCCGCCAATGCTTCAAATTGCGTGGAGGAACCCATGACACCCTGATCCTGCGTAAAGCTGTCGAAGGTATTCGGATTCCTGAACAGTTACATGCTTACGAAGACGCTTACATCATGCGTTGGATTGAAGACCACGGTTACAAAGCAGTGGTCGGCAGTGACATTTACTGTTTGCATTATAAGCCGCCTGAAAATTGGCAGATGCAAAACGGCATCACACAAGCCATCGTTGAGTTTAAGTGCGGGCTTATTTATTCTCACTTGTTTGAGTACATGATTTTCTACCCAGTCTTCATGTTTTACTGGAGCCTGCAGTTGCCACTTAGCAGCTTTAGGGGAAACATTTAGCGTTTAGCTCATCGAAAACGGACAGTGATTTGCACTTGTTAAGTGTATATTTATCTACTTGTATACATAGTTAGTTTGCGGTGTTCGCCTTGAACGAGACGACAACCATCAGAGTATCAAAGAAAACAGCCGAAGCGCTAGAGCACCTGCGGGAAAAGCTAGACGCGGAGAGCCTCGACGAAGCTATTCAATCACTAATAAAAAAGCAACGCAAGACCGTTTTAGAGAAAGCCTTCGGAGCAGATCGCGACAGAATTAAGCCTTTTTCGGAGAAAGACCGCGGTGAAGATCGTAATTGATTCCTACGCTTGGATTGAACTGTTCATGGGAAGCGCAAAAGGCGGCAAAATAAAAGAAATACTGGAAAACGCCGATGAAATCTATACCCCTGACACAGTTTTAGCAGAGATTGCCCGCAAATACGTCCGAGAAGGCATTGAGCAAAGAATAGTCAATACCCGGTTGGAGCAAATAGTTGCCGCTTCAAACATCACTTACTTAGACGCCAAACTATCTTTGCAATCCGCCAAATGCTACCTGGAACTTGCAGAAGGCACGCGAAAAACAAAACTCAATTCGCCCAGCCTCTTTGATGCAATCGTTTTAGCTACAGGCAGGATGCTTAAAGCAAAGATTCTCACTGGGGATGAGCATTTCAAGTTCTTGCCTGATACAATTTGGATATAACACAAACAGCCAATTCTTATTTGAGGTGAATGTTTAACGTGTTAACGCAATCCATAGGTGGTCTGAGACTGGTCTTGGTAGCATCTCCGCCGAGTCATCCTTGTGCATGAGTATGCGTTTGTTTGGGTTCGGGTTGAATTCGCCGATGACGTCAGCGAAAATATGCTCCTGGCACAAATTATCAATTATTTTATCGGCGGCTTGTGGGTCAGCAGCTATGAGCAGTGCACCTGAACTGATAAGTTGCAGTGGGTCAATCTCATAAAACCTGCAGATCTTAGCCGTTTCAGGCTCAACGGTGATTTTTTCCTCAAAAACTCTTACGCCTAAACCTGCCGCGTCTGCCATTTCATGAATGCCATTTAGGATTCCGCCTTCGGTTGGGTCATGCATAGCGTGAACCCCGCCTGCCCTGTAAGCGGTCAAGGCATCTTTCACAACGCTGATTTGGTTATAGAAGCGTTTGGCGTCATCAAGAATTTCGGGGCTAAAGATTTTGGATAGCTGCGCTTCGCGGTCGGTAGCTAAGATGGCTGTGCCCTCAATTCCTGCACTCTTAGTCAAAATCAACTTATCGCCCGCTTTGGCACCTGCGGCAGTAATATATTTGCCTTTTTCAGTTAAACCCATGATGCAACCCACCACAATCGGATTAGCCAAACGCTTCTATAACCAAAT
>JAMDCS010000002.1 GCA_023488835.1 Candidatus Bathyarchaeota archaeon | reverse complement strand
CTGGTAGGGGGGTATTTTTCGCCCTTTTCTGCATTGTTTTGTTTATTTTGCTCGTATTTGGCTGTTCTAGCTTGTTTATGCCTTGTTTGCCGTGATAAGCTGTGTTTTTTGTGCTCTGTTGTTTTGGGTATGTATAGCCCTTTCGAAGCAGAGACATGCAAAAAGTCCATACCTTAAGGTGCTAACTTTAGTGTTTATTTGCGGCGAGCGAGATTAAACCTTTGCCAGCGAAGTTAACCATAATCAATACAACTTAGTATTTGCCACAAACAAGCTAAATACAAAGTGTTATTTAGCAGTTGGCGGCTTCTTGTTTTGGGTGCCACTATGGAGTTCAAGGGAAGAGACATCATATCAATCGAAGACTTCTCCCAACAAGAAATCAACCATATCCTCGACGTAAGCAAAGCCATGGAGCTACTTGCCAAAACAGGCTCAGATATGCTTAAAGGCAAAATCCTCGCAACCCTTTTCTATGAACCCAGCACACGCACACGCCTCAGCTTCGAAACCGCCATGCTTAAACTCGGCGGCGGCAACATCGGCTTCGCAGAACCAGAAATCGCCTCGGTGCACAAGGGCGAAAACCTCGCCGACACCATCCGCACGGTCGAGAACTACGCGGACATAATAGCGCTCAGGCACAGTTTGGAGGGCGCGGCGAAGCTGGCGGCTGAAGTCTCCAAGGTCCCAATCATCAACGGCGGCACAGGCGCTCAGGAGCATCCGACGCAAGCGTTCATCGACCTGTACACGATGCGTAAGGAGAAGGGCAAGATTGATGGGTTAAAAGTGGCGTTGGTCGGCGACTTGCGATATGGAAGAACAGTTCACTCGCTCGCTTATGCGCTGGCTCTCTACAACATAGAACTCTACCTTGTTTCGCCCGAAACATTGCGCATGAGAAAAGACGTGCTCCAAACAATAAAGAGCAAAATCTCAGTAACCGAAAACGCAAACCTAGAAACCATAATCCCCCAAATCGACGTCCTCTACGTCACCCGAATCCAAAAGGAACGTTTCCCCGACGCCGCCGAATACGCCAAAGTCAAAGGCGCCTACAAAATCGACCTAAAAACACTCAAAAATGCGAAAAAAGACATGATTATCCTCCATCCGCTGCCGCGCGTAGATGAAATCGCCGCTGAAGTGGATGCGACGCCGCAGGCAAAGTATTTCCAGCAGGTATGGAACGGCATCGTTGTCCGCATGGCACTGCTCGCATTAGTGCTTGGCGCCGTCAAATAATCAAGTTGACGTGAATCGGTCAAACGTTGTCAGTGTGCTCATGGAGCCGCATGAGGGGCATTTATGCAGTGTTCCGAACCAGTTTTTCTTGCAGTTGTCACAGAAACTAACCTGGCGGTTGTAGGTGAAAAATTCTAACGCTTGATTCTCCATTAAACGCAGAGTTAAATCCATCAGCGCTTCAGGTTTGTATTCGGTGCCTTCCAACTCGATTATGGTCAGGTTTCCGCCAGCATTCAATCCCTTCATTTTTTGGGCTGTCTCAAGCATTTCAGTTGGTACGCTGAGAAACTCTGCGGGTTTGACTTGGAATCGTTTAGCGGTTGAATAATACGGTTTTTCTCTTGAGCCCGAAAACTTCACCTTAGCCACGCCGTATCTTTCAATGTCCAGCTGCGCCAGCCGCTCAGAGGCTTCTGAACTGCCAAGAATCACGGGGTAGAGACGTTTACCATGTTTTCTGCCGATTTTCTGTTTGAAAGCTGATAGGTTCTGGATTGTTTCTTCTGCGAATTTGCGGCTTTCCTCTGAGTTGACGTTTTTTTCGGTGAAGGCTTCGATTGCTTCGCGGAACCCTGCTAAATTGATTATTCGTGTGCAGTTTTCGAGTCGGAAGTAGGTGTCGCCGTCGGCTTTTTGCAGAAGAAACGGCAAGAAATTTTTTCCAAACTGCTTGAGCGCATTATTCTTTATGCCTAATGCTCGGGCTGCGAGTTCAAAGCGTTCCCGCATCAAATCGAAGAATTTGTTTTTGTCCTTTTCACATTCCTGTGCAATTCTGGGCATGTTGATGGCTACGCAGCCCAAAGACCCAGTTCGCAATGTGTCGGTTTCCCAGTCACCCGTTAAATCTGCCGCGAATTTTACGCCTGAAGACGAAAATGCCGCGTTTTCGTTTTCTTTTTTGGTCATGTTAGCGAAGTAGGGGATGCCACTTTTCGCCGCTAGCTGGTGGGCTTTGAGAAGGGTGGCTTTCGCGTTTTCGTCAGCTAATGTGGCGCTGTTGATTTTTATTATCAACTTGGGACTCAGCAGCGGCTTGCACAAGCTTTCTTCTGTGAAAACGTCTACGATAAGCGAAGTTACAAGTTGGCTTTCTTGGGCAAAGTCGCCGTAGTTGCCTTTTGTTTTGCCCTGCGGTCCGATGGCTTCTTTTTCTGCGGTACACTTTGGAATTGCGAGCTCAAGCCCCAACGTAGCTTCCGCGTGCTGGTTGAGGTTTTGAATGAACAACCGCAGGTTCTCTTTGATTTTCGCTACTTCGTTTCCTCTCACGTAGGGCGCGAGGAACACGTTGAAGTAGTTGAAGGTTTGAGTACGGTTGGTTTCTTTGCTAGCGTGCAACAGAACGTTAAAAGCGATGGATAGGGCGGATTTGAGGTCGGTCGGCGCGTTCATGGCGACTTGTAGGGGGTTGTCGAGTTTTACGCCGTGTTGGAAGAAGTAGCGGAGGTCGTGGATTACTTCGTTGGGTTTTAGTACCCATGTTCCTAACCCGTCGATGTGGAGGGCGCCTGAAAGGTGAGCGTCGGCGATGTCTCTGGGAAAAATGTTTAGCAACGTGTATTCGCCCAAGACTGTTTGACCTGCCTTGCTGATTGTGGCTACGCAATCTTGAGCAGCATCCTTTGATTCGATGAGGGCGGTTACTTCGTGGATTGGCATGCCGACTCGGGTGAGTTTATTGCGGTAATCTTCGTAGCCCTTCTCCACAAGGATGCCGTTCACAACTTCCCTGATTAACGAGGCTGTGAGGTACTTTGTTTTTGACTTAACTAGGCGTTTTTCAGCTTCTTTAGCGGCTTTCTGGGCCAGTTCAGCGGGCACTTTAGCTTCTTTGATAAGTGAATTGGCGATTTTGTTAGCGTCAAACTCTTCCACCGTCAAATGGGACGTTCGAACCAACATGCCACGTGGCTTAACTGCTTTCTTTTCTACACGGTCAGCCACGTCGAGAACCATTTTGCCAAGGTCGGTGAGATAATATTTTTTTGCTTCAACGTCTGCCTCAACCAAATCCGCTTTCAAAAGAAATTTCAGGTGATAAGCGAATCTGCCTGCGTCTCGGCTGGGGTTCATTTTTAGCTGGTTCATGAGTTCGGTGTAGGATAAGGCGCTTTTGTCAAAGAGCAAATTGAGGATTTGCAGCCTAAGCGGTGACGAAACGGCTTTAAGCACCTTGACGCCGCGTGCACGATGCGGAGGCTGATTAACCATACCCTTTTTCTCCCAAACTCCCAAACTTGGTGGTGCTCTACCTATTATTCAGTGGAGAGTTTAAACTTAACTAGAAAGAAGACTTGTACCATGATGTGTTTGACGCTTAGACACGACAAGGCTGCTGTTGACTGATACAGTGAATTGTTCCGAACCCATAGACCAAATCCACACAGCGAATGCCCACAACTTTTCGGGTTGGGAATAACTCCTGCAGAATCGCCAGTGCCTTGGCATCGTTTTTGTGGTCGAAGACTGGAACCAGAACCTTCTGGTTGCCGATGTAAAAGTTGGTGTAACTTGCAGGCAACCTTTCATCTTGGTCGCTGACGACTTTAGGCATGGGCAACTTGACAATCTTCAACTTCTTGCCATCTTGATCAACCGATTGGCACAGAATTTGATAGTTTTCTTGTAATACTTCGAAGTCTACATCGTTTTCGTCTTCTTGGTAGGCGCAAACAACCGTTGAGGGGTTCACGAAGCGTGCTAAATCGTCGATGTGCCCATCAGTGTCGTCTCCAAGGATGCCTCGCTTTAGCCAGATGAAATGGGTGACGCCCAAGTAGTCAGATAGGTATTTTTCGATCTGTTTCTTGTTGAGGTCTGGGTTGCGGTTCTTGTTGAGAAGGCACTGCTCGGTTGTAAGCAGGGTTCCTTCGCCGTTTACATCTATTGAGCCGCCCTCCAACACAATGCCCGGCTTGAAGCATTTCATGGGCATTTTTTGCTTGATGAAATCTGGGACCTCCTTGTCTTTTAGGAGTGTCTCGTATTTTTCTCCCCAAGAGTTAAAGTTCCAATGCAGCATCGCTAACTCATGGTTCTGGTTCTTAACGAATACTGGTCCATAATCCCTAAACCATACATCTGCGTAACCGAAAACGTAAAAGTTAACCCTGCTCAGGTCAATGTGTGCTGCTTTGAACAGCTGGGTTGCTTTATGTTTTGTTTGCTCGTCTTTAACGAAGAGGTTTACTTGTTCGCCCTCATGAATTTCCTTAACAATCTGAACGTAAGTGGCTTCGACGCGTTCGATTCTATCTGGGAAGGTTGTCGGGTCATAAGGCCAAGCTAACCAAATAGCATCATGTTTCTCCCATTCAGCAGGCATCCTGTAGCCTAGTTCACGGCATATTTTGGCTTGGTTACTCATTGGCTGGCGCCTCTTTTTGTGAGAGGATTGTATGTGTCGGGGCGTCGATTCCGCAGAAATCCCCAGCCTTCTTGAATTTTCTCGTTCTTGCTCAAATCTACCGTTGCAATTAGCACTTCTTCTTTTGTTGTGCTGGCTTCAGCTACGACTTTGCCAAAAGAGTCACAGACAAATGAGCCTCCCCAAAACTCCAGTTCACCTTCCTCTCCAACGCGGTTAACGGCGGCAACATGGATTCCGTTTGCTATGGCGTGGGCGCGTTGGACGGTTTTCCAAGCGTCATGCCAGTCGCCGTCTTCTGAAGTGTAGCCTTTAACGTAGCCGATGGCGGTTGGGTAAAAGATGATTTCTGCGCCTTTTAGCGCGTTTATTCTGGCTGGTTCAGGGAACCACTGGTCATAGCAGATGAGCACCCCGATGCGGGCGAAATTGGTTTCAAAAACTTTGTAGTTTGAGTCGCCTGCTTCAAAATAATCTTTCTCGTAGAAGTAGGGGTCGTAGGGTATGTGGGCTTTGCGGTAAGTGCCCATGATTTCGCCGTTTGAATTGATTACGACCGCTGAATTGTAAAATTTGCCATTCTGGCCTCGCTCAAACAAGGGTGCAATGATGACCACCTTGTGTTTTTTCGCGAGCTCAGAAAACAGTTTGGTGGATTCTCCAGGAATAGTCTCAGCCAAACCTTGAACATCCAGGTTTTTTTGCTGGGGAAAATATCTTGTTCGGTACAGTTCTTGGAGACAGATGATTTGTGCGCCTTTTTTTGCTGCTTCCTCAATCTTTTCCGCGGTTTTTTCCATATTTTCAGTTATGTTCTCTGAATCAGACATCTGGATTAGCCCAATTGTAACTGTTTTATCGCTTTTTTTCTTCGGCGCAGAGACGTTTGGGTTTAATTTGTGGGCTGGTATCTGATTCTCCATCCTTGTTTTCAACTAATTTATAGGCTGTTCGTATTAACTTTTTTGAAGCAAATTAACAAAGGCACCTGAAAAATAAGCCTTTTCGGGGAAAGCGTAAGCTTACCCGTTTATCGTTAACAACAAAACTAGCAAAATACCGATTTTAAACGTTAAAAAACCCCTGAAAGTAAGCCTTGCTTAGCTAAATTTTAGCAGTAAAAACCCTTAATTCTCAATAAGCCCTATAGTAATTGTTCAGCGCTTCGCTTTTTTAGGAGACCAATTTTTTGGGGAAATTCCAAGGTAATGTTTCTGGAAATCAAGCTTCAACAGGCGGGTTTAGAGAGGTAATTGCCGCGGCGTTGAAGCGGGTTGCCCAGGGCTTTGTAGGCGCATGGAAGAGAACCTCACTTGAAAATAAAGAAGAATACCGGCACCTTTTTCTTGAGCCAGATATTTCCCAAGCCAGAATAGCTGTTTTCTTTATTGCCCTTTCCATAGCGCTCTTCACAATCGGCGATTACATGTTTCTTGCGTTCTCATCGACCTTTTTTGCTTTAGTTGTCTTAAGGTTGGGGCTTATTTCTTATTCTATCCTCTTGATTAGGCATCTTCGTCAAGTAAAAAACTACCGTTCCTATGACTTGTTAATAGTTGCTTATTGGCTGTCAGTCGCAGTTTCAGTGCTGTTGATTAACTCGACGCGTCCCGAAAATTTTTATCTCCACATAATCATCCTCGACATGGCCGTTTTCATATTCTACCTTGTTATTCAGAACAGGTTTATTTTTCAGGCGTCGCCTGCGATAATATTTTCCCTCGGGGAAGTAGCGATAGTTACGGTGACATTTGGAAACTTTGATATGCCAGAGCTAGTTACGGCGCTGGCTAGTTTAGCCTTCGCAAACATTGTTGCCGCGTTTAGTTCTCTTCAGCTTCATTCGTATCGGTGGCGAATTTTTCAGAATGTAATGGAGCGTAAGGATACAGACCGCTTAGTCGCCATCGGACAAACCGCGGGCATGATTGGGCATGACATACGCAATCCCCTGCAAGCGATTGTTAGTGAATTGTACATGGCAAAAGAAGCAATTGCCAACACCCCGCACCTCGATGATAAGGCGCTGGCGCTGGAGAGTATAGGTTTGATTGAGGAACAAACCGATTATATCAGTAAAATTGTTCTGAATAACAAGGTAGAA
>JAMDCS010000007.1 GCA_023488835.1 Candidatus Bathyarchaeota archaeon | reverse complement strand
GTCGAGAAACATCATTTGCGTTAGTTTTTTTGTCTATTCTTTCTTTATGGTCAAGCATAATATGTTGTAAACCAATGTTTTCAGCAAGAGCTACTCCGTATTTCTCGCCAAATTTTTTCCCAACTAGCTCGATAGTTTCAGTGTCATGCCTGAATTGTCGATGCAGTCCAGCATACACTCTGCAAGGTTCATCCAACCAAGCATGAATATCTCTTCCCTCTACTTTGAATTCTTTAAAACTCGCGCCGCAATGTTCCTCGATATTTGGCATCTTTTAAACCTTAGCAATCACTTGTACGTAACTTAGTTAAATAATTTAGCAGTCCTATTATCAAAACAACAAAAAAGCCAATAAAACAAGCGATGGCAAAACCTTATCAAGTGAAAAAACCCATTAAACAATTAGGCGATTGCCTTGTATGGACCTCATTATTCTGATAAGCCTCCCAAAGTAAGTGGGGATAAGTGGGAGGCTGAAACGCTTAAAATTCTGAAAAAGATTTTTCCTCATGAAGAGATAAGAAGTCAAGTTAAATTCGATTACATGCCAAGAGCCATAGTTGATTTTTACATTCCTAAAGCCAAAGTTGTTGTAGAATGCAAGGCTTGCGGATTAACTCCAGTACCCAGAAATTGCGATGACAAGTGTTCGATGTGTGATGTTTCACCAAAATGCAGTTTACTAAAGAACAAAACAAGACAAGATATTCTTAAAAAGCATGGCATACAATACGTTTGGTGGGCTGACAGGGAAAGAGCATCTTTAGTACCCAGAACCCGAAAATATCTTGAGAATGCATTTTACAACTGTTTGGTGAAAGAGGTAAATTTGAGGAATTTTTAGTTAGTCTCAAGTTAAATGTGTGAAGAATGGCTAATAAAATGTACTCCAACATATTTGGTGCCGAGAGGTGTGCACAATTGGTTTTTGTGTTCTTTTTGCTGTTTAACTTTTCTAGCAAGCAACTTGGAAGTAACAGAGAAAAAGCAAAAAACCGCCAAAAAACAGAATACTGCACACCCCTCGGTGCCTATTAGAATCTCGTTGTTGTTTCTTTAGAGGGGTAGGTCTGTATTGCTTGGAGAGAGGCCTATCTTTTTTCTGAGGGGTTCATAGGCGGTTTACTCTTTTCCGCAACAAAATTAAATAAATAGTGTGTATACATTATGTATGTAGGAAGGGATTTTGATGGCGAGGCAGATTTCGGTTTCAAATGAAGTTTACGAGCTTCTGTCAAAAAGGAAAGGCAAAAAGAGCTTCTCCGAGGTAATCAAAGAAAACTTGTGTTTCAAGGAAGAAAAAGTGGATATAATGAGCTTGGCTGGAATCCTGAAGGATGATAGGGTGGAGCTTGAGCGATTAAAATCTCAGATAGCTGCTGATAGAGAGAAAAATTACGGACGGAAATTCAAGTGACATTCTTGGATACAAGTGTAATTATTGATTTCTTAGTTGGCGACGAAAAGATTGTTGCTTTAGTGAAGGAATTGTCTGAACAACAAGACATCAAAACAACAACCATAACTGAGTATGAATTGCTTAGGTATAAGACCAAAATAAAGAGAAATGCCGCTGAAAGGTTCTTGTCAGGCGCGACTGTTTACCCTTTTGACAGAAGTTCCGCCAGAAAAGCAGCTTCACTGTATGAAACGCTAAGTAAAGCTGGAAAAATGGTAAATGAAAATGATCTGCTGATTGCAGGAATAGCCCTTGCAAATAGCGAAGTTTTGTTGACACGTGACCAAAAATTCGGCAACATACATGACGAAAACATAAAGGTAGTTTAAGTTAACCAAATATGTCCTGTTAACAGCAGAAGTTGACTGACTTGTCTTTGTTAGCGGTTGATTTTGGCAATTGCGGGTTGAACTTGTGGTTGGCTGCTTTATATAAGGGGGCTATAGAAAAAAATCGCAGCTAGGTTAGGCAGTTTGAGGTTTGGCTGTTTTTCTGCTTGTGGCTGATTGAACAACCAGCCTGCAACCAAACCCAGACGCAGAACACACAGCACAGCAAACAAAACAACCTGTTAGATGTTGTTGTGCCTAAGGAAACTTTCAGCCACAACTACCAGAACAAAACAAACATTCCAATCAAAAGTCAAGTAGAAAGGTTATTATCTAAAGTGCAGTTCACACCTACGTTGGAGACTAAGTCATGCCTTTAGCGTTTATTATTGGGACAGCTGGCAGTGGCAAATCCCTTTTCACAGCCGCGTTTGCAGAGTGGCTCAAAATGAGCAAGCAGGATGTTGCAGTGGTCAATTTGGATCCTGGAGCACTAAAACTGCCTTATCAGCCAGATGTTGATGTGCGAAACTACGTTGAGGTTGGTGACATAATGGAAAAGTACGGTTTAGGTCCCAATGGCGCTTTGGTTATGGCTGCTGACTTAATCGCTGACGAAATTGAAAACTTAAGCCGAGACATCGAAGAAGCTCATGCTGACATTGTTTTGGCGGATACTCCTGGGCAAATGGAGTTGTTTGCTTTCCGAGCAAGTGGACCATACATAGTCAACGAACTAACAAAAGAGCCAAAAGCGTTGATCTACCTCTTTGACGCTGTTTTCTCCATTAACCCGTTAAATTACGTTTCAAACATGTTTTTGGCAGCTGCAGTTTACAACAGGTTCTTCCAGCCGCAGGTACATTTGCTTTCAAAAAGCGATTTAATACCCCAAAAAGAGGTGCAGGCAATCGCGAATTGGTCAGCAAACACCAATGCACTGGAAGATGCGATTGAACAGAAACTTGAGGGAACAAAACGTCTTTTCAGCCGCAACATGATGCAAGCCATCAACAAGCTGGGCTTACAATTCCATTTGATGCCTGTTTCATCTAAAACAAACGAAGGCATGGTGAACGTTAACACGTTGCTTGAACGTATTTTGAATGAAGGAGAAAAATACACAACTTAGGTGCCAATCAGTGACCAGCTTGCTGCAAACGCTCCTCGCTTAGCCTTCAAAGCGGAATCAGCCCCTGCAACAATGATAACGTCATTTTCCTCAGGTGCCAATTCCTTAAGGATTAGGTTTGCAGCTTTAGGATACTGCTTCTCTACGCAATCGCTCACGGATTCAATGCTTAGATGTCCATTCTTAAAAACGATAACTAGGGCTTTGCGTGCACCTGCAATGATGGCTGCATCACGCTGGTCAATCCCAGACTTCACCTTTTGCCCACAACTCTTCACTAAGAAGGCAAAATTAAACTCGGATTCAGCCAACTCAGACCTTGGAATTTCGACTCGTTTAGGAAAGATTTCTTCGAATTGCCGCCAAATTTCCAACCCCTTTTTGGTTAGGTTGCAGCCTTCTTTGGAGGTTTCAATCAAACCAGCATCCTTAAGCCTGCTAATTATTGTGCGTACTGCTCCATCGCCAACGTTGAGTTTCTCAGCCAGTTTGTTTCTGCCCAAAGGCTTCTGCGCCATAAGCTCCAACGAGTAGAATACGTGGAATATGGTGAAGGTGGTTGATGGTCCTGGAGCTTTTTTTCCAGCGATTTGCTGCATGAACTTTTTGAGGGATGCTGCCATGTTTTGCACTGACCATACTAAGCGTTGGCTGGGTTTTTATAACTTATCAAAAGTAATGGGCCTTAGTCTTTGTAGGCAACCGCAGAAACCTCAACCAGCACACCTGACTTGAGTTCTATGCCAACTGTGGCGCGTGCAGGGAAATCGCTTTCAAAGTATTTGGCGTATTCACGGTTAAACTCCTCAAACAACGACACCGAAGACAGGTAAACAGTGGATTGAACCACATCTTTTAGGCTGTAACCTGCCGTTTCCAAGATGGCTTTAATGTTCTCCATAACTTGGCGAGTTTGCAGCGTGATGTCTTTGGCGACTATTTTGCCTTCCTTTGGGTCAATAGCTAACTGCCCAGAAACAAACAGGAATTTGCCCGCTTGCACTGCTTGATTGTATGGACCGATTGGTTTTGGCGCGTTCTGGCTTAATACAACTTTTTTCATGTTTTCCCTCGGTTGTTTGTTGGTTTAGGGATTAAAATGGTTTCTGCAAGCAGCATCTCCAACGGTTGTTTGTTGATTAGTTGCCTGTGTTGTCGAAAGCCTTTTAAGAAAAACGGCGAGTTACTATGCCTATTACACGCTTGAACGGAAGAGATTCCAATGAAAAAAAACGGAAAATATTTGTTCACATCCGAGTCAGTTGGAGAAGGTCACCCAGACAAAGTTGCAGACCAAATATCCGATAGTGTTTTAGACGCAATATTCACCCATGACCCCAAAGCACGAGTTGACTGCGAAACACTCGTAATGCAGGGAACCGTGATGATTACGGGTCAAATCACCACATGTACCTACATCAACATCCCAAAGATTGTTCGCCAAACCCTACAGGAAATCGGTTTCGACAACGCCAAAGACGGCTTAGACTGGGAAACATGCGGCATACTGGTTTCCTTAACTGAGCAATCTCCAGACATCGCTATGGGAGTAAACGAATCCAAAGGCCACGAGCAAGGCGCAGGAGACCAAGGCATGGTTTTCGGCTACGCAACAAACGAAACAAAAGAACTCATGCCACTTCCCATTATGCTTGCGCAAAAACTCGTTAAACGCTTAGCGGAGTGTAGAAAAACAAAAATTATGCCTTATCTGCGTCCTGACTGCAAGTCCCAAGTTACAATCGAATACGAGAACGGCAAACCAAAATGCGTCAAAACCGTCGTTATCGCTGCCCAAAACAACGGAACAGTCGACGATGCTACATTAAAGAAGGATATCGTTGAGAAAGTCATAAAGAACGTTATTCCAGCAAACTTGTTGGCTGAAGACATAAAATATGTTATCAACGGCACAGGCAGATTCGTCATCGGCGGAACTTTGGCTGATTCAGGTTTAACGGGCAGAAAAATCATCGTTGACACATACGGTGGAGTTGGAAGCCACGGTGGCGGATGCTTCAGCGGCAAAGACCCATCTAAAGTTGACCGTTCAGGATGCTACATGGCAAGATACATCGCCAAGAACATTGTTGCTTCAGGCTTAGCTGACCAATGTGAAATCCAAATTTCCTACGCCATCGGCGTTGCGCAACCAATCTCGGTGCTGGTAAACACTTACGAAACAGGCAAACTTTCAGACGAAAAAATCATGGAGTTGGTGCTGAAGTACTTTGACATGCGACCCAAAGCAATCATCGACCAGCTAAACCTGCTAAGACCAATCTACAAGAAAACAGCAGTGTTCGGCCACTTCGGCAGGGAAGACGTTGATTTTCCATGGGAAAAAACCGACAAAGCTGAAATTCTCAAGAAAGAGCTAGAAAAAGCCAAAAAAGCATAATTTTTCCCTTTTAACTTTTATTTTTTTGACTCTGTCTTAGTTGTGATTTTTTTCTATAGCCCCCTTATATAAAGGCAGAATTAATCCCTAATTGAAAGCCTTGGCATCGAGAGGCATTCATAGGGGAAAAGGCACGGTTTCTAATGGTTGAGTGCTTAGTGCAGTTTTTTTGCACATTATTTTGGCAAACGCAATCGCAAATATGACCACAACTAAAACTAAGACAACAATTAACAAAACCAAGAATACCGGCAACACAATAACGTTCGTTTGTGCGCTTGTTGCGCCATTGTACTGTCTGTTCCCCAGCCAGCTTGCTTGAATAGCAATTGCCCCTCCAGTCACAGGCACCCAATTGTACATAAACCGCCCATCCGCCTGTGTCTCCACGGTAGCTATGGGTCCAGCTGTCACTGTTAATTTTAGCTTGCAGAGTAACGTTCTCGTTTGCTGTTTGGGGAAGGATTTGGCCGCTGATGGTTACGTTGTTGTTTTCAAGCATGATGGATGAGGAAATTTGGAGTGCTAAAGTGCTGGGGTCTAGTTCTCTGAGGCTTGCTGAAATGGTTATGCCCAAGTCACCCTTCACGGCTCAACTGTGACTAATCCACCGTTCTCCTCAATTAAACTGGCAAGCTCTTTAGCCGCTTTGAGAAGCTTTTCGCTAGGTTTGTCCTTTTTGCTTGCTAGTGTGGTTAGGTGGAGTTCTATGTGAGGTTTATTTTCTGTACGCATAGGATGAGACTTCACGTAAATCCCCTCGTTATCGCTCATTACCTTGTCGATTAACGGCGCTAGACGCGACTCCATGATGTTATCGGCAAAAATGCTCCTCTCACAAAAAACGCTACTACCCACAGCCTTCTTAATCAAGGGAGCTATAGTTTCATTAAAAATCGCTTGCATTTCCACGGGAACACCGGGCAGAGCAAACAGAACCGTTTCATCGACATCAACGCGCACGCCTGGCGCAGTCCCAATCGGGTTGTTAACTACCGCGGTTTTCTCTGGCAGGGTTGCCATTTTAACTCTGGGTGGTGTCAACTCGATTTCCGTTGGCAGCTCCCGTTTTTTGGCGTATTCTATGCATTTTTGCTTAACCATCTCAAGGGCTATTGGGTTTACTTCTAGTTTACGGTTTAGCGCTTTGGCTATGCCTTGGAGGGTTTTGTCGTCAAATGTTGGTCCTAATCCGCCGGTGGTGACGATGAACTGTGGTTTTCGAGCTATGGCTTTACAGAGGGTGCTGGCGATTTCTGGTATGGTGTCTTGGATTACTGTTACTCGTTTGACGTTTGCGCCGAGTTGGGTGGCTTGTTTGGCTAGGTAGTGTGCGTTTGTGTCTTTGATTTTGCCTATGAGCAACTCGTTGCCTATGCACACTATTTCCATGTCCACCGTCAATGTCC
>JAMDCS010000065.1 GCA_023488835.1 Candidatus Bathyarchaeota archaeon | reverse complement strand
CTGCTAACGTGTCAATCAACCCATCAAAAAACATTAAACTTAACAAAATTGAACTACTCATTCTCCTAAGAGACCCCCCAAACTATCATAAAACGACAATTGAAATTTGCAGAGAAATGCTAAAGCTGCAAAACAAGTATAACTTGAAAATCAACAACCTCATAATAAATAGCCATGACTTTTTAGAATTAATAATATCAAACGAAATCAACCCCATCAGAGAAGTCTTAAGCGAAAAAATCGTATTCTATAGTCCTCAAGCATTTTGGACCCAGATTAAAGAAGTCGCTCAAAAAACTGAAATTAAAACAATTAGACAAGAAACTAAACCTGCAAGTATCTCCGATTTAGACCTCACATACAACCTCAACAGGTTTGGATACAAAGAATTCGGTCATCATTTTACTGAAGGTAAGAGCTTCTGTATTGAATATATAGTGACAGCAATCCTGCTTGGGGAAAATGCAAGGCTAACGGAAGCTGTACCAGTTGTGCTCGCAAAAGATAGTTTCAAAAGCAATGTACTGGCATTTCTTAGCCAAAAATACGATGTGGCTGGAAAGCTTTTGGGTTTGCTAAAAATTCTGCAGAATATAAAACCGAAGCAAGAAAATGCAGAAATAATAGAACTTCTTGAGACCTTCAACGCTAAGGAAATTCATGCTGACGAAGACAGTATAATGCAAAAGTTGAGGCTCTATAATGCCTTGTGACAAAAGCGCTTTATTAGAATTCTTAGAAGCCCTAAACGATGACCTTACAAAAAAGATTACGCTTGTTGCCGCAGGCGGAACAGCAATGACTCTGCTTGACCTAAAACCATCTACAATAGATATCGATTTCACTATCCCTGCTGTTGACAGGGTAGAATTTGAGCAGGTTCTGAAAAATAATCCTCCAGGCTACAGGGTGGACAGGTGGACGGATGGGTATATTTATTGCCAGATGCTGCCTAAGGATTACTTGGAGAAAAGTATTAAAATCAAAAATTTCAGCCACATACTACTGAGGGCTCTGCATCCACTCGATATAGTTGTAACAAAGATTGGAAGGTTAAACCAGAGGGACACGCAAGACATCGAAACCTGCATTAGAGAATACAAACTTCCAAGAGCGGAAATAAAGGAGAGGGCATTGTTGGTGCTCCAAACATATGTTGGGACTGAAGAAGATTATCTTGGTCATCTGGGTTGGGTGCTTGAGAAGTTTTTCAACCATTAACTATCACATGTTTCCCAATTACACGCGTTGCACAATAAAATTCAGGCTTCTATCAATAGAAGAGGAACCAACAATTTTAACGGCTCTTTGTCACCTATTTTATCTTCTAATTCTAGACGGAGATGGCAGTTTTCTTTTACAATACAGTATCCACAACTTACTGTTTCTTTTTGGGTTTGGCAATCAATTATTATTTGAGCATACATACCTCTCTTAACCTCGGGAAGCCACACATAGAGCAAACCCTGCTTATAGGCAATGTCAACTGTGCGACGGCATTTTCTGCTAGTGTCTTTTCTTTTTTTCTCGGTTGTCTTGAACATGAAAATGTTCAAAAAAATATTATTCAGTAATCAAAGCCCAAGGTTTGCCCTAAAAGCCTTCATGTGAATAATGATACGTTAGTCTCAGCCGTTCAAGTTTGCGTGTTTGAGTTTTTCAAAAAATAACCAATGAATTTATTACCCAAGTTTTTCTTGCAATTACAAAATACTCGACAAAGGTCGTTAGCAACATAGACTTAGCTGATCGAGTGGAATAGAAAATAGAAGCTTAAGTCTAAATTCCAAGAGTCAAGGATTTTAGGCTGTTTCTTTGACTTTGATGTGTTCTTCAGCGTGGACCTTGTTTGTTTTGATGTCGAGCCAACAGTGGAATATGTCTTCGTTGTGCATCTTGTAGCTGTGTGGTTCTGGTTGGACGTGTGATACTATCATGCCAAAGCATACGTCTGAAATTATGACTTTGTAGTTGCCGTTTGGAAGAACTTCCACTGTTACGTGGCTTTCGTCGGTTGGCAGGTTTCCATAAGTGCCTTCGTTTTCGATGCTTAATTCTCGTTCAAGCCAAAGTTCCAGGAGTTCTGTGTTTGGTCGTTTTGGCTTCTTAATTTCTTTGTTGATGTGGTCTAGGTACTGTTGGGGGATTGTTAATTCGAATGTTTTCAAGTCAAGCACCTGCGCTTATTAGAAACTGACAAACGCGGTATAAATATAGATTGGAAATCAAAGGATTCGGTCATTCATCTGCCCAACTCAACGACTAACCATAGCGCCTAACCTATTTGTGTTTTTCAATTTCTATGAATATTTTTCCGTTTTCGATTTTGCATCGGTAAGTCTGCAGGGTGGTTTGTTTGTTTTCTATGTATTGTCCGTTTCGTATGTCGAATTTCCATCCGTGGCATGGACACATGACGAGGTAGTCTCTTAGTATTCCGCCTTCAAAGGTGCAGCCCATGTGGGGACAATAGTTTGAAACTCCAAAAACTTCGCCGCCCTGCCGCACAAGCAAAATTGGCTTGCCCTTGACACGCACGGCTTTCATTTGGCCTTCTTTGAGTTCGCCCTCTTTTACCGAGGACACAAAACCATCTTTGCCCATGTTTTCACAACAATATCTTTCTTGCTAAAGCTCAAAAACTTGCCTATTCAAACCACATAATCATTCAAATCCTAAAAAAGCGAGCCTCGCATTCATAATATAAGGCGCAAACTCAGCTTGACTTACAGCCATTCTTGTTGTTATGCAACTCACCTAACCGCAACAACGTCTCCTTGTAAACCGCAATCGAGTCCAAGTATTCACTAACGTCAATGTGCTCCTCTAAGGTGTGATCGAGGTGCGAGTCGCCGGGTCCATAGGTGACTATGGGCAGGTTCATGGCTTTGCCTAGAATGTTCATGTCGCCGGTTCCTGTTTTATGCAGAAGCGTCGCCGGCTTATTCAGCACTTTACGGACAGACGACGACAGTACATGGACAAGCGGCGAAGCCTTGTTTACTTCGAATGGCTCAACAGTGTCAAGAACAGTTGCTTTCACGGATACCTTTGGATTGGCAGCTTGATACTTGGCAATTATCTTCTCTATCTGCTCAAAAACCTGAGACGTAGAGAACTGAATGGGCACTCGAACGTCAAGGTTCATTTCAGCCTCAAAAGGAACAACCGAGGTTGCTCTGCCGCCTACAACTTTAACCAAGCAGGCAGTGACAGCGTTGTATGGGCTTGCCGAGGGATCCAGCGAGGGATATGAAGAAGCGTTTTTTATTTGTTCCCAAAGCTCATACGATTTCTCCAGGGAATTATCGTAGAGCCACGGTGTAGAGGCATGTCCCGTTTCAGTTTTGAGGGCGATTTTGAGTTGGATTTGCCCTTTGTAGCCAATTGTAATGTTTTCGACGCCGCTGGGTTCACCGAAGATGGCGTAGTCAGCTGTGATTCCCTGAGTGATGAGGTGCTTGACGCCTCGGCTGGTAGCTTCTTCTTCGACGACACTGGCGACCAATATTTTTCCTTTAAACCCAGACTCCTTTGAAGCTGAAACGGCTGCCATAATCATTGCCGCAAGAGGCCCCTTCGCGTCAACGGCGCCTCGGGCGTAGATTTTGCCTTCTTCAATCCGAAGCGGCAGATGCCCAGCTACCGTATCCATATGACCGCACAGCAGGATGACGGGTTCGCCTTCGCCGACGACGCCTATGACGTTTCCGATGGCATCTTTGCCAACGTCAAAACCCATTTTCTTCATTTCAACAGCTAAAAAGTTGGCAGCGTCCTCTTCTTTGCCTGAGGGACTGTAAATGCCTAGTAAGTTAGTTAGGAACCGTACTGCTTGCTCGCTCATTCTCTTCTTCTCCCAACACCGTATCTACTACTGAGAGGGCTTTGTCAATTTGAACTTTCTCGATGACGAGAGGTGGAAGCAAACGGACCACGGTTCTGCCCGCATCCAGCACCAAAACGCCTCTTCCAAGAGCCTTCAAGATTACGTTTAGAACGTCAAAGCGTAACTCAACGCCGAGCATCAAGCCCAAACCTCGGACTTCCTTGATGATTTTATGCTTAGCCTGCAAACTTTCCAATTGCGATTTGAAATACTTGCCATTTGTGGCGGCTTTATCAGCTAGTTTCTCCTCAACCAGCGCATCTATCGCCGCGCATCCAGCAGCACAAACAAGCGGACTACCGCTGAAAGTGGTCGAGTGCTCACCGAGTTTAAGCGCTGACATGACGTTTTCTTTGGCAACGGTTATGCCGATGGGTAAGCCTCCTGCGAAAGGTTTTGCTAAGCACATAACATCTGGTGTGACGCCCCAGTTTTGGCAGCCGAACAACTTTCCCGTGCGACCAAAACTCGTCTGCACCTCATCAAACATAAGCAAAACGTTCTTTTCGTCGCAGATTTCCCGCACCGTCTTCAGGTAACCGTCTGGTGGAACGCGAACTCCGCCTTCACCGCGAATCGGCTCCATGAGAACCGCAGCGGTTTTGTCGGTTATTGCTTCGCGGATTTTTTCAACGTTGTCAGGGGCGACATGCTTGATTTCCGGGATAAGAGGCATGAATGGTTCGCGGTACTTTTTATCCCATGTCGCTGAGAGCGCGCCCATGGTTTTGCCGTGGAACGCTCCCATCAAGGCGATGATTTCTGTTTTGCCTGTGTATTTGCGGGCGAGTTTTATGGCGCATTCTACGGATTCGGCGCCGCTGTTTGAGAGGAAAGCTTTGTCTAAGCCTTTCGGAGTTATTTTGACCAGTTTTTGGATGAATTCAGCTCGTTTATCGTTGTAGAAGCCGCTGTGACATGAAATGAGTTGTTCTGCCTGAGCCTGAACAGCCGCTACAACCTTGGGATGACAGTGCCCCAGCAACGCTACGCCGTAGCTGCTCGTGCAATCCACGTATTCTCTGCCGTTAATGTCCCAGACAAGCGCGCCCTTACCTTTCGTTAACACAATGGGTTTTTTGGAGAAAACATTCGCCATGTAGCGGTTTTCAATGTCCATTATTTCTTTTTCATTCACTAGTTATCACTGTACCGACCTGATGATTAAGAACGGAAGTAATGGGCTGTTTAGCGGTGCCTGAAGTTACGAGGACTTCTTTGACGCCTTGGTTTAGGGCTTCCAGTCCCGCGTGGACTTTGGTGCTCATGCCGCCTCCAATTTTGGACAGAACCTCTTTGACTTCGGTTGCAGCAATCTTTGGGACACGCTCGCCCTTGAGAATTAAGCCTTCCACGTCGGTTAGCAAGATTAGTTTGTCGGCTTTCAGTGCGCCTGCGATTATGGCTGCGGTTCGGTCGCCATCCACGTTTAAGGGTTCACAGTCTTGGCTAAGCGCAATCGGGGTTACGATTGGCACGTAGCCTTTCTCAAGCAGCAAGTTTAGCAATTCAGTTTTAACGTGGGTAATCTTGCCGGTGTAGCCGCCGTCGATAACTTTTTTTCTGCCACGTTCATCTACAGCGATGAGTTTGGTTTTGCGTTCAGCTTGCAGAATTGAGGCATCAAGCCCGCTTAAACCTACAGCCTGAATCCCTTGGCTTTGGAGCGCCAGCACGATTTGCTTGTTGATTTTGCCCGCCATAACCATGGTGTAGATTTCGATGGTTTCTTTGTCGGTGTAGCGGCTTCGAAAACCCTCGGGTGAGATGATGAATTTTTGTTCTTTGCCAAGTTTTGAAGCGATTTCGGTGACTTCGACGCCTCCGCCGTGGACAAGGATGACTTTGTTTGTTTTGGCGACTTCTTTTAGGTCAGCGACTAAGTCGGTTGAGGCGCCTTCTTTTAGGATGCTTCCACCCATCTTAATAACAAGCAACATGGCAAATCACGCTGGATGGAACCCAGTGCTCTTAAGGCCTGTGGTTTCGTCTAATCCCATGAGTAGGTTTAGGCATTGGACGCCTTGCCCCGCCGCGCCTTTAGTCATGTTGTCTATGGCTGAGAAGAGCAGGAGACGGTTTGCGTGTTCGTCGATTTCGAAGCCGATGTCGCAGAAGTTTGTGCCCATGACAATTTTGGGGTCAGGCAGCTGGTAGGGTCCTTTCTGGTATTTTACTAAGCGTACGAAGGGTTCGGTGCCGTACATGCCGCGGAGTGCTTTCCAGAGGTCTTTGCTGGCGATGGGTTGCTTGGGGAATGCATGGATGGTTGCAAGGATGCCGCGTACCATGTTGACGGCGTGTGGGGTAAAGCCGATTTTGACGGGTTCACTGCTTAATGCGGTTAGTTCCTGTTCAACTTCGGCGGTGTGGCGGTGCCCAGTGACTTGGTAGGGACGGACTCCGCTGAAGCGTTCGGGGTGATGTGAGGCAAGGTTTGGTTTGCTGCCGCCACCAGAGGAACCAACTTTGAGGTCAACGATGATTTTGTCATTGTGAACCAACCCAGCTTTCACTATGGGGGCTAAGCCAAGGATTGCAGATGTTGCCATGCAGCCCGGGCAAGCGACGAGTTTGGCTTTTTTGATTTCTTCCCGATGCAGTTCAGGCAAGCCGTATGCGGCTTCTTTTAGCATTTCTGGGTGAGCATGTGTCCAGCCATAATAGGTCTCGTAGTCGGCTGGGTTTTTTAAGCGAAAATCCGCGCTCATATCAATAACTTTTAGACCTGCCTCGAGAAGTTTGGGAACTAGGTTTACTGAGCCTCCGTGTGGAGTAGCAGTGAAGACCAAGTCACAGTTTTTTTGGAGTTCAGCCATGTCTTGGGGAACAAATTTTAGCTGAGTTAAACCCCTGAGGTTTGGGTGTACATTGAAGACAAATTCTCCTGCACTTTGCCGTGAAGTAACCGTAGTTACCTCTACCTCTGGGTGCATCAAGAGTAGTCTTAGTAGTTCGCTTCCAACGTATCCTGAACCGCCGATTATTCCAATTCTCATCATTTCTTATTTCCTCCCTTTTTGATTTCTTCCCGATGCAGT
>JAMDCS010000088.1 GCA_023488835.1 Candidatus Bathyarchaeota archaeon | reverse complement strand
ATGTTTGAGTTCCAGCGTTATTGGAACCGAAAGCCGACGGGCAAACTCTAACGAAATTTTCCCATAATAAACCGCACGATGAACCTCAACCTCATCCTTAACATGCAAGGTTGCAGAGTGAACTGTTAAACACTTCAGCCCCGAAGAATCCAAGAGTTTTTTTGCAGCGTAAACCACAGTATCGTTCTCTTTGCGCACCGTCTTCATGTTAAACTCTACATATTCAAAACCCAGTTTCCGAACAGCCGCAAGATTCTTCTCCAAGTCCAGCTTGCTAAAAATCCCATTAGACAAACTCAACTTCATTTCTATGCCTTCCATGTAAGTGTTGTTTTCTAAAACTATTATTTAATTTACATAATAGTTAATTTATCGTTTTTTCCATAGTATAACTGATGGTGCTGAAATAGTGGAAGTTAAAGTTCGCTTCTTCACTAATCTGCGAGAAATCGTGAACAAGAGAGAAGAAACCCTAACGTTTGCCGAAGGCGGCAAGGTCACCGTGGATTTGGTTCTTAAAACGCTCTCCCACAAATACGGCAAACCCTTCACCGAGTATGTTTACGATGGCAAAACGGGGCAGCCTAAGAATTTTCTTCAGTTTCTCGTTAGCGGAACAAGCACCTCAACGCTGAACGGGTTAGAAACAGAGCTTAAGGACGGTGCTGTTTTGGCTATTCTTCCACCAGTTGGCGGCGGCTAAAGTTAACCAGCAACTGACTCTACATATAGAGGGAGGTAGGTCACAGAAAGCATCAACCCTTTCAAAATCAACCCCAATCCGCGGTTCTGCGAAGTCTGCGATGTATGAAAAGCTGTTTACATTTTATATAACACTTCCGAAAAATAGAGATAAGCGTAGGGGGGATAACTTGAATGTGTGCTAAGTTTGAGGTTTTGAAAAACACCAACACCGAGCAATTTTATTGGCATTTGAAGGCTGACAATGGTGAAATTATTGCTCGTGGCGAAACGTACGTTAGTAAACAAGGTTGCATGGATACTGTAAATTTGATAAAGACAGTTGCTTCAACCGCTCCAATTGTCGATTTAACATAAACATATTCTTGGGAATAATTACTTTAAACCTCTACAGAGTGCCGCTTAATGCACTCTATTTTTTATCAACAGATTTTTACAACAAAATCCGTTAACCGACGACTTCACGGAACCCAATCCGCCTTTATATAAGGGGGCTATAGAAAAAAATCACAGCTATACCACCGCAAACTCTCGAATTATGGAATAATTTAAAATAACTCCTCTTGTTTATATGAAAGAAACACATAAGAAAAGACGCAAGGGAAGAAACAAGACATGAGTGAAGAAGGCGACACATTCTGGGTATCCTTAGCTGAAAGACTCTTCGGATTACTCCTGATAGTAATTGGTGCAGTAATGCTCTATTTCACAGTCACAAGCACCGAATTGGGACCGTTTGGCGTGCTCTTCGGCGCCCTAAGTGTTATTCTAGTACTTTTGGGCATTTTCCTGCTTATGGTTAAACCGCCCGAATAAACTCCCCTATTCTCTTCTCTCAACAACAATTCTACAGTTAGTCACTAAAGCAGCAATAACGCCCAGAGCCGCCAACCAAGGAGCCACAACCACTCCGACCACACCAACCGTTACAGGAATCTCCAGCAAAGTTTTGCCTCCATCATCCTTAACGATTATACGCGTCACATTTCCCTCATGCAACAGCTCCCTAACACGTTCAACTAGGTTGCTACCAGAAACCGTGTATTCCTCACGCGAAAACTTGGGAACAGCGGCACCGCAAACCGTGCAAAACTTATCTCCTTCCCTTAAGGGAGCTCCACACTTGACACAATAAGGCAAACAATCACCAAACCAGAAAAGACACCAACAAAATAAAAACTTTACCTGACAAAGCAAAACTATACAAACAAGGCGCAACACAAATAAAATGAGTATTTATTAACCAACACTCATAACAAATCAACCAAACCATCAATTATTGAAGGGAGAAAAACTGAAATGCCCACGCGCCAACCAATCGTATGCGTTCTAGGACACGTAGATACAGGCAAGACCTCGCTTCTTGACGAACTGCGGAAAACCAGCGTTCAAGCACGCGAAGCAGGAGGAATGACCCAGCACATCGGCGCAAGCTTCTTCCCCGTCGAAACCCTCAAGCAGCTCATTGGACCATACATGTCAAACTTCAAAACAGGCATAGAAATTCCCGGTTTACTCATCGTTGATACGCCTGGGCATGAAGCATTCACAAATTTGAGGCGCAGAGGTGGAAGCGTCGCCGACATCGCCATCCTCGTTGTGGACATCTTGAAAGGCTTTGAAGCCCAAACTTTTGAGTGCATAGAAATCCTCAAAGCACGCAAAACACCCTTCATCGTTGCCGTCAACAAAATCGACCGCATCCCAGGCTGGAAACCCCAACAATCCACACCCTTCCTAAAATCCTACACACTCCAAAGCAGCTTTGTTCAGGAAGACTTCAACAACCGCCTCTACCAGGTCATGGGCGAATTCAGCCGTTTAAGTTTTAAAACCGACCGCTTCGACCACATCCGCGACTTCACTGTCAACGTCGCCTTGGTGCCTACCAGCGCAAAAACAGGCGAAGGCTTAGCAGAACTAGTCATGGTTTTAGTTGGGTTAACTCAACAATTTCTAAAACAGCGCTTACAGACAACTGAAGGCGCAGCAAAAGGCTCAGTTCTAGAGGTCAAAGAAGAGCCAGGTTTAGGCTTAACCCTCAACGCCATTATTTATGATGGCACCCTGCACAAAGACGATTTAATCGTAGTCGGCGGCAGAGACGGACCAATTTCAGCCCACGTAAGAGCCATTTTGGTGCCAAAGCCGCTTGATGAAATGCGTGACCCACGAGACAAATTCACAAGCGTCGAATGCGTTTATGCGTCAGCAGGTGTCAAAGTTGTTGCTCCAGGTTTAGAGGGCGCTTTGGCAGGTGCACCATTGTTTGCTGTCCCCGCTGGCGAAGACCCAGCAAAATATTGCAAACTCATCACTGAAGAAATTGGCAGAATCAGAATTGCAAAAGAAATCGAAGGCGTAATCGTTAAAGCGGATACTTTGGGTTCTTTGGAGGCAATGGCTGAAATCCTCAAAGCCAACAACGTACAGGTCCGAATTGCTGACATCGGAGACATCAGTAAACGCGACGTGATTGAAGCGTCGGTTGTGAAGACGCGTGAACCGTTAGTTGGGGCAGTTTTGGCTTTTGGCGTAAAAACATTGCCTGACGCAGAAACAGAAGCAGCGGCTAATAATGTTCCTATTTTTAAGGAACCCATCATTTACAACTTAATCGACAAGTATCTTGCATGGGTGAAGAACAAGCGTGAAGCAAAAAGCGAACAAGAATTCGAGGCGCTTGTGAAACCTGGAAAAGTCATGGTTTTGCCGAACTGCATTTTTCGCCGAGCCAAACCAGCAATTTTCGGTGTGGAAGTTTTGGGCGGAAGATTGAAGCCTCGTGTTGGGCTTTTGCGCGCTGAGGACAGCAGCGATTTAGGTGAGGTGCAGCAGATCCAAGACCAAGGCAAAGCTGTTGGTGAAGCCAAGGTTGGGGCGCAGGTTGCGGTTTCGATGGATAAACCCATTGCGGGACGGCATGTGTTTGAACGGGATGTTTTGTTTGTGAAGGTGCCTGAGGCTGACGCGAAAAAATTGTTAACGGCGCATTTGGATGATTTGACCAGTGAAGAGCAAGATGTCCTCAAAGAGTACATTGCACTTATGCGGAAAAAGACACTGTTCTGGGCTGGCGTTTAGCTTAAGCTTTTTTCCTGTGTTTGGACTTCTGTGAAACACAATTAACTGCACTGCAACATTCCTATTACTAGGTATCTCAGTTGCTCGGAACAATCTATAGCCCCCTTATATAAAGGCGAAATTTTCTGCGATAGGTTGCTTAGTTTTCTATAGAACCCTATCTCCTACCATTCCAACTGCCAATGGTGCAGAGCGTTCAATTTGTTACAATGTATGTTTGTGTGTTGGTACAGTCACATAGAGATAAATTTACTCCACGTTTTAGTTCCATGGTGTTTTTGATGGAAAAAAGAGAAATGTGGGCTGAAATAAAAGAGAAAAACACTACAGCGACCATAAAAGAGTTCAACACTGACGGCGCCATGATACAGTACAATTCTATGGGCGAAGTTAAAGGAAAATACCACGGAATGCACTGGGAAACCGTCGATGTCAA
Source organism: Candidatus Bathyarchaeota archaeon (assembly GCA_023488835.1). Next base: position 2,738 of record JAMDCS010000088.1, on the reverse strand, counting down.
ATTGAAGATGGATGGGACAAACGAGTGGGAAGCTAAGGGGATGGAAACAACCAAAGAAGGCGATGTCATAATGATAACAGGCAAAGGCACTGGGAGGCAGGAAAAACCGATGGAAGGCAGCTTCAATGGTGAAGTAACCTACATGACCAACTCGCCTAGACTCAGCTGGTTAAACAATACTAAAGGCTGGGTTGAAGGCATCAACGACCAGAGAAACGGTGAAGCAACCATAAGAGTTTACCCTGCTGCTTTCAAAGGTGAAAAAACTCCGCGAGTAGCCGCGCCGATGATGTAAACCAAAAACGGAAACGCAAAAACCAACAAACGCCACATAGTTAAACCACTATTTTTTATCCTTTTCTTTTTATTTTTCCAGTTTAAAAGGTCACATTTAACCCCTGAGACACAAAAATAATTTTATCTGAACATTTTATCTCTTTCATGTAAACGCTAAACCAACAAACTACACATAACAGAGCATTTACGATAAAACTTTAAATTGTGCAAAGGTCAGAGAAAAGGTGCAAATCATTGCATCACAGCTTTGTTTGCCGGGGTCTCCTAGCCAGGCAGGGAGCAAGCCTGGAGATGCCGCCGTAAAGGGGCACCAATTAGCTTGTGGCCTCTCGGGGCCACGGGGGTTCAAATCCCCCTCCCGGCGCCAATTTTTCCAGTTATTTCTTTAGCGTGCCAAGGTCTGGCTGTTAGTGCATGAAAGGGTTATTTTTTTACAATGAATCTGAGCGATTAAGTTAAAATTAATGCTTAGAATAAACAGAAGACTTGCCATGTGACTTACGTGATTTGAGGCACAGAATTGCCCCAACAGGCAAAAATAACTAAAAAGACAGGTTCGACTCACCTGTGAGAACTTTGCATAGAACAAAAAAAAATAAGGATTTTTACATGTTGTGTTCTTTGATGTTTGTTGCCGGCATCGTTAAGGTTTCACTTACACCTTCCATTACCCTGATTCTTTCGCCGACAAAGTGAATTGCGTTCTCGTTGCTGTCTGCTTCAAACCATATTGCGAAATCCCAGGTTCCAAAGACATTGTAAGAATCGTTGACTCTTACGCCTTCAATTGGCCGCTCAGAAAGTTTGCTTAACGAATTGAAGAATGCTTCTGTTTTTGCAGGGTTCAATTTTACTAAAAGAAGATATTTCTGCATCATACTTTTTTGCATTAAAATCTCCAAAATTTTAATGTATAAAACATGGATAAAGATGTGTGATTGCTATGCTGCAACAACAATGAGCTAAGCTAGGCATTCTGCAATATGGATAGTGCTTCTTTGATTTGTGCTTGGCAAACTCTGCATTTCTCCATGAACGCCTCGGTTGGCAAGGGACCGCATGTGTCGCAAATGATTCGTGAACCAGCGTCATAGGTGAAGCAGCATACTGGATAACGCTCGGATTGTTTGAAGGCTCCTTTAATGATTGATAATTCGGCCGCGACGTTGCCTGAGGTTTCCTCGTCAAGCTCAGTGTCCATGGTGGATAGTTCGTTTAGGACGTTGTCTAAGCGTTTTTTTAAACTAGTCATCCCTTTCCCCTGTTTTATCCGAATGGATAATGGAACTATTAAAAACTAACTATGTAAGAGTAAGAAAAATCGGGCAACAAACCCTGATTTCCAGTGCAAATACAAACTCAATTATGAATGATTAAAGAAATTTGGGAAAAATCTGCTTTATTCTTCCTCATCAACATTCAAAAAGCGCTTTATAGTCGCCATTATCTCCTGCAACCCCTTATCCGTCAGAGGCGGCTGATAAGGAATCCTGAGAACATCCCAGCCCTGAGCCGTTAAAAGATCTGTGATTTCCTCGTCACGTTCTATCGCTTTGTCTTTTTTGTGCACGGGTATGCCGTCTAAGTAAATGATTTTGCGTTTTTCCATCCAGCAGAAATCGGGTATGGTTGATTTTAGGATGATTGGTTGCTGCGTTACCATGCCGCTAGTTAACCCAGACATGCTTAACGCTTTAAAAACTTCAATTTCTGCCCTGCTAACTTTAGGATGCATGCGTTCTTTATAGCTCAAAGTGGCTCACGAAAGGTAGCATTGCATCTGACCCTTAATAAATTATATATAAGAAACCAACTAAACTATTTTGAACGGTGTAACAAAAAGTAGGCTTGACGGACCGCCCGTGTTAACCTAAGACGAGGATCAAAAATAGTGCCCTAATCCTTCTTTAGGGGTAGAAACGACGCGCGTCATGGTTAACGGCTGACCCGTCAAGCGTGGGTGTACCTCTTGGATGGCTATTTCTCGCAAAAGAACAAGTATTTTGCCGACTATAAATGGCGTTGTGACTGTGTTCTTGTAACAACAAGCATGCGAGCTCCGCTACCAATATGAACCTTAAAATTGGCAAATAATTGAGAATTAGCGGTTGCTTGTTGCATTACGCATTCTTATTTCATGCTGTTCTTCAAAAGTGATGGGCGTCAGGGTTACGTTGTCTTTTCGGGCTGGTCTTTGTCGTGTTGGTTTTCGACGTGCTGGTTTTGAGTTTCTTTTGTCCAGTGCGTACATGCACCAGCCAATGACGCCTATAAAGATGAGTACTGGAAGCAGCATTATTATGAGGCCTTTGCTGCGTTTGCGTCTGGCTTTTTTGTAAACCAACTTTGTAACCGGTTATCACTCTACTGATTGGCAAATAAGCTTTGATTAACCAGAATACAGATTAAAAATCAATAATTAAAAAACAGGTTAAAAGTTG
>JAMDCS010000067.1:5379-7002 GCA_023488835.1 Candidatus Bathyarchaeota archaeon | reverse complement strand
TTCGGGGCTGAAGTGTTTAACAGTTCACTCTGCAACCTTGCATGTTAAGGATGAGGTTGAGGTTCATCGTGCGGTTTATTATGGGAAAATTTCGTTAGAGTTTGCCCGTCGGCTTTCGGTTCCAATCATGACTGTTCACTCGGACATTTCAAAGAAGCTGCCTAAACCTGTCAGGGATAGGTGTTTAGCTGAAATCTTTGGCGAAATCAATGCTTATGCGAAAACCTTGAACGTTAAGCTGGCGCTGGAGAACTTGTCTTATACTTCGACTGGTTTTGGCAAGAACGTTGAGCAGCTTGAAGAAATATTAAGCATTATAGATTACGGTGACATGGGAATAACAATTGATTTTTGTCATGCCTTGGAAACTAAACAACTGGATAATTTCCTGGAGAAGTATGGCGGGCGCGTCTGCAATGTTCACATGGCTAACAAAGCCCACAAACCCTTCACAGAGGAAACCCCGGAACTAACAGGGTTTCTCTCTAAACTGCATGGATACGGTTATGCGGGTCCAATAACGCTGGAACTCAAACATAGAACGCCAATAGAAGAAATCGCCAAAAGCAAAGACCTCTTTGAAAAACTCTTACGGAAATTTTGAGTTTTTTCCTATTTTCTGAAACTTACCGCTGCATATCCCACTACGCTTGAGTGGTCGCCTGTGATGTCTCCGCTGTTGTGGTAGCTTAACAGTTGGGCTTCTTTAACGCCAACGCCTTGGGCGTAAGTTATCAGTGTGGTTATGGGTGCATAGCCGCATGCTGTGATGTTTTGGGTTTCAACGGTTTGGTAGAAGCGCTTGGCATCCATGTCGGTGACGGCTTTGAGAGCGGCTTGGTCTTTCGCCGCGGCAACCTTCGCGGGCTCGTAATGTGTCATGTCAGAAGAAGAGATAATGACTGTGTTTGTGGCGTCTAAAGCTTCCACCAGTGCGCGTCCAACTTCAACGGCTGAATCGTAATCCTGCATTAAGAAGCAGATTGGCACGATTTTGAATGCGTTCCCGTAGAGGAATTGGAGAAAAGGCAGTTGCACCTCGATTGAGTGCTCGTGACGATGCGCGGTCTCATCAATATCAACGATGCTGGTTTCATGCAATATGGCATCAGCCAATCTAGAATCAACTTCGACGTCGCCAAGCGGCGTACGCCAGATGCCCTCACGCATCAACGCTAAGGCACTGCCGTAACCCGTGTGGTTGGGACCTAAAAGCACAACCGTATCAGGCTTGCCATCGATGGCTAACTCGTAAAAAGCAGATGCTGCCACGGGACCAGAATAAATATAGCCTGCATGGGGACAAATCAAGCCCACGATGCGTCGCGGGTGAATATGAAAATTTACTTCGGGAAGTTTTTTTGGACCAAGCATATGGAGAAAACAAGAGGTGATTTGTGCTCTCAGCGCTTCGGCGTCGCCCTCATAAAATTGAGAAGCTACAGTTGGACGCCGAATCGTCGGCAAACTGTTTAGGGCTCCTCTTCCTCTTCGCGTGTCACTTTGGCTTCGAAGTCTTCGATGGTTGCTGGTGGGTCTCGGTCTGCGCCAAGTTCGCCTCTTTCGCGGAGTACTTGTCTTGCGAGCAGCCAGAATACGACTGCTAAGGCTCTTCGGCCTTTG
>JAMDCS010000067.1:0-5369 GCA_023488835.1 Candidatus Bathyarchaeota archaeon | reverse complement strand
AAGAGGAGCCCTAAACAGTTTGCCGACGATTCGGCGTCCAACTGTAGCTTCTCAATTTTATGAGGGCGACGCCGAAGCGCTGAGAGCACAAATCACCTCTTGTTTTCTCCATATGCTTGGTGGGTCTCGGTCTGCGCCAAGTTCGCCTCTTTCGCGGAGTACTTGTCTTGCGAGCAGCCAGAATACGACTGCTAAGGCTCTTCGGCCTTTGTTGTTGGTTGGGATAACTAGGTCTACACCTGAGAACTCGTTATCGGTGCTGCATAAGGCAACGATTGGGATGCCGACTTTGGATGCTTCTTTGACTGCTTGTGCGTCTGCCCTTGGGTCACAGACAAGGATGACTTCGGGGTCGATGCGGCTTGAGTACTGTGGGTTAGAGAGTTGCCCTGGAATGAACCTGCCAATCAGCGGTGTGGCGCCTGTTAGTTGGCAGAACTTTTTGACTGGTTCATGAGCATAAAGCCTCGTGGCTGCTATCGCTACTCTTGCAGGTTCATAGCGTGAGAGGAATTTTCCTGTAACTCTGATGCGGTCATCTGTTTTTTTAACGTCTAAAACAAATAAGCCATCTGGCCGCACGCGGTAGATGAATGGTTCCATATCAAGGGTTTTCATTCGGGTGCCAATGTGGATACCTGCAGACAACAGGGTGTCTCGGGGTAAAAGAAGGGTTTCTTCTGGAGCTTGTGGTACCTGAATCTCTTCTTGGGCTTCAGGCTCAGTGATAACTGATTCAGTTGTTTCTTCCAAAGGAGCCTCTGCTGGTTCCTCTTGGTCTTCAACTGGTTGATTTTCTTTTCCTTCATCTTCAGACATTATGTTTTCATCTTCTCTTAGCGTATTTTTAGGTCAGCCATTCTGGCTCTGTTACCAAGGAAATGTTCAATGCGGATGAGCTCGTTAAGTTTGGCTATCCGTGCTCCTTCAACCACGCCTGTTTTGATTAGGGGGCACTTGTAGGCTACAGCCAAATGCGCGATGTGCCAATCACACGTGTCACCTGAACGATGAGATACAACAGCGTCGTAGCCGTGTCTTTGCGCTGTTTCGATTGTTTCAGCTGCATCGGTTAAGGTGCCTATCTGGTTGACTTTGATGATGATAGCGTTTCCAGCGTTAATCTTAATTCCATTATTTAACCTTTCAGTATTAGTTGTGAACAAATCGTCTCCGCAAACTAGGCAATTCTTGGCTTTACGGGTTAACTCGGCGAAGCTGTCAAAATCATCCTCGTTGAAGGGGTCCTCAACATAGGCAAGGTGGTACTTTTCAATTAACTCCAGCATAAACTCTAATTGTTCAGCGGTGTCGAGTTTTTTGCCCAGGTTCTCGTAGATGTATTTTTCTTCTTTTGGCTTCCAAAACGAGGAGGCAGCCACATCCAAACCAAAGCCACATTCAAAGTCAAGTTCGTTGCCGACTTCTTCACAAGCTTTAGCAAAACCTCAAAGGCGTCGACGGTGTCGATGTTGGCTATCCACGCACCTTCGTCGCTTTTTCCGCCGTTAAAGGTGCTGCTTTTCTTCTTTAAGAGGTCGCCAATCTTTTTGTGGATCTGGGTGTTGGCAGTTTGGGCTTCAAGAAAACTTTCCGCGCCATGTGGCAACGCCAAGTACTCTTGGATGTCGGGTGCTTTGCCGCGGGCGTGTGCTCCGCCGCTTATGCAGTTGCCCAATGGATAAGGCATGGTGTTTGCTGCGTTTCCACCAAGGAACTGGAATAAGAGTAAACTGTGGGAGTTTGCGGCGGCTTCAGCGTTGGCTAGGCTGATTGCGAACGCGGTGTTTCCGCCGATGTTCTTAAAATCAGTGGTGCCGTCGATTTCGTGTAGTGTATTGTCGATTTCTTCTTGAAAATCAGCATTGAGTCCTGCAAGTTCAGGGGCGATTAAATCATCAACCTTTTTGATGGCTTGCTCAACGCCACCCTGCGGATAATAAACCACCTCAGCTTTTCCGCGGCTTTTGCCTGCTGGAGCAGCTGCCCTTCCGAACCCGGAAGCGGTGATTACATCGACTTCTATGGTTTCTTCTCCACGGTTGTTGAAAATTTTTCTAGCAATGAGGTCTTCAATTATGGATGACACGGGGCAATTAAACCTCAAGTGGCTATACTTTTGTTACGCACTTATTTTAGGTTTCGGAAAACCAAACCAACCGTATTGTTGCTTGAAAATTCTATAACCCCTTATATAAAGGGCAAAATGTGGGCTTTCATATTGAATCCCAGCGGTCTATGGCGTGCCACCGTTTCTTTTCTTCCTTTAGCTTTTTAACAAGCTTTTCAGAGTTCCGTATTAGGTCGTTGACTTGGGCTTTCATCTCTGCAAAAAAGGTTTTTATTTGGTTTGTGTAATAGCTAGCCTTCATGGTGCTTTAATATGGGTAAAGGTTCAGGGTATGGAAAAGTAATTTTGTTCGGCGAACACTTCGTAGTTCACGGTGTACCTGGCATCGTTTCAGCAATCGATTCCACAACTGATGCAGAAGTAAAAAAAGCGCAAAGTGGAATCAACGTTAAAGATGAGAGGAAAACAGCTAAGGGTTACAGTGAAGAAAAACGCCTCCAGCAACTTGAGTCAATCGAGAGAATGCTAAAAGCCATGGGCATTGACCCGAAAATAGCGCTGGACATTTGGATCGGCGGAACACTTCCAGGCTTCAGCGGGCTAGGCGCTTCGGCTGCAAGCAGCGTCGCCATCGCACGTGCCATCGCACAAGAGCGTGGCATGAAGGTTTCTGATGAGAAGATCAATCAGGTTGCTTATGAGGGGGAGAAAGCGTACGCGGGCACACCCTCAGGCATCGACAATACGGCGGCAACGTATGGCGGTTTGATGTGGTTTAAGAAAAACATAGGTGGCGGACCAGACAAAGTTGAACACTTAAGCATAGAGGCGCCCGTTGAAATCGTCATCGGCAGCACAGGCAAAGTTGCCAACACCAAAGCCATGGTGGAAGGCGTCGCCGAACGCAAACGCGCAAACCCACAAAAATACAACCCAATCTTCAAACGAGCCGAGGAACTAGCGTATGAGGGAAGAGCGGCTTTAGAGTTCTACAACCTTCGAAAAGTCGGTGAACTCATGAACGAAAACCACCGCTTACTCCAAGAAATCGAGGTTTCAAGCAAAGAACTCGACATGCTCGTTGACGTCGCGAGAAAACAGGGCGCTTTTGGCGCAAAACTCACAGGCGGAGGCGGCGGAGGCTGCATGGTTGCCTTGACTCCAGGCAAAGAACTACAGGAAAAAGTGGCAAGCACCATCAAAAACTTAGGATTTGAAGTTTTAAGCACCAAAATCGGCGTTAAAACCTAAATAAAAAAAGTTTGGGGCTAAAAACCGCCCCCCTTTCTAATTTTATGAGAGTATCTCGTTTTGCCTCAGAAAACTCATGGTTTCATCATGAATTGCGGACAGTTGACCGACTAAGAGGTGACCGCCGCTTTCAAACGGCACAAATTTTGCGCCGGGAACATGTTGGGCTGTATACTGGCCATATTCGAAGTTGACTAAGCCGTCGTCTTTGGCGTGGAAAACAATGGTTGGCATCTTGATGGTTTCTATGGGCAGGTTAAGTTCGGTTTGGCTGCGGACTGCATCGTTATAGGTACCTGCTTGCCGTACACTTATGGGCTGCATAACCCGTAGAATATCATTCACGTATTCTTTGTCTTTGTTTGTCATGTTAGTCTGGACTTGCTGGGAAACGCCCAGAAACATGAGGAACTGAGAGTGGAAGGTATTGGAGAGAGTATACACGCCTAAGTCTGAGCGGAAAACGACGTTGTGCATGATGTTGCCCACGAAGTCAAAGGGAGGGGTATTGTGGCTTATCGCCATAGACATTATCAACGCAGAGCACTTGTCAGGGTGACGAAGAGCAAACGACAATGCTGTGGGTCCACCAATTGAAAGACCCATGAGGATAACTTTGGAGATATTTAAGGAGCCAAGTAATTCGGCGTAGGCGTCAGCTTGTGCGGCAACAGAGGCATCTTTAGGCATGGGCGTGCGTAAATATCCGAAACGTGAAGGAACAATCAAACGGAAACTCTCATTCTCCAGCATCTGCTGCACGCTTTCCAATTGGATGTACCCCATTCCTGCGCCGTGCGAAACCAACACGGGGTAGCCTTCACCTACATCAGTGTACTCGAGTAAGCCATGTGACGTGTTGACAAGTTTGCTTTCTGAGAGGGTTTGCGCTTGGATAGCGTTTATGGCCAGTTGATAGTTGAGTTCTGTGGGCACTACAACTAGAACAGCAATTACTACAACAGCAAGCAGAATGGCTGCTCTGTTTTTCTTGGTCAGCTTCATCAACCGATTATGAATCGGGCGAACTACACGCATCTGCGAGTTCCAAAACAGCGATAGAACCGCGCCAATTATTCCTAACGCAAATCCTACAAGGAAACCGCCGCCAGCAACAGCGCTTAACAACGCAAATATGCCGATGCCCACTCCGAGCACTTTATTGTGTGGCTGCCTACGAAGCAGCAAAACAGCAGTTAAAGCAAGCATTAAGCCTGGACCAAAATGGAAAAGCAAGTCCTCAAAATCGAACCTTGCGACAAACAATGCTTGAGTGTAAGCCCAAAAAACGCCTTCAGCAATTACTAGAACAGCCGCTAATGCTGTTAGACAGAAAGCTGAAAGCGGGATGTTTTTTTGGTTAAGTTTTGCAGAAAATTTAGTTTTCATGCCTTTTCCGCGCCGTTATGCTACGTTTGGCTTTGTTTGGCGTGCAAACAAGGCAATCGTGCCAAAACTACAAAGAATCGTGAGTGCACCCAGTCCCATGTGGAAATTCAGTGAGCTGGCTTCAACCACTGGTGCATTAGCGATGTAGAAGCCGCATATCGCTGTGAAGGCTGCAAAGCTTCCGGTGAAGAAGAGCGCAATTTTGTTTAAGACTTTCATTGTTTTTTCACCTCTGCTATTTCGTCTCTGCCGACGTTAACCCTTAGAACTCCAGCTGAGCCAACAACTTCTAAAATTACGTCTTCAACGAATTGGGCGCTTTTTAGTTCGCCGATTGTGCCTTCGATTAGAACGTTTTGGCTGGGGCTAGTGTTTAGAGTTACGTTTTTGAGGTATTGTTTTGTTTTTAGTTCTATGGAGAAGGAGCGTTCCTTGTCCACGGGGTGGGTTATTTTTTTCATTTGATTTGTCTCCAAACCCATGGGGCTGGGAAAAACAATTAATCTTGTTTTACATGCATGTGTATGCATACACCTCGATGTGTATAGGGCGATGAACATGAGCAGCAGTGAAGGAATAGAAAAGCTCCTCTTTGAACTTGCAAGCGAAAGCAGACTGGACATACTCCAAGAACTCAGCCAAAAAAACTGAAAATGAA
>JAMDCS010000070.1 GCA_023488835.1 Candidatus Bathyarchaeota archaeon | reverse complement strand
GGCTCCCTATACCACAACAACATCCAGCAGATTGTCAAATCATTGCTTTTTGTCTTATGAGTCTGGTACAGGTTGCAGGCTGGTTGTGCACGTTTCCACAAGCAGATGGACGGGTATTGTGAATGGTTTTGTTTCCATATTGCGGCATCTAAAAGCGCCTGCTGCTCTGCTGACCTACCCCCTCCCTATTATTTAGATTCAACGAGTGCAGAAACCAAACGTAAAGGCAACGAGCGTTCATTAAAGCAAAACAGTATGCTTTCTCAAAGTCTGAACGGGGAAATTAATCCGTGTTTCTAGACAACTGCCTCGAGATTCAACCCAACCTTCTCTGCAGCTATTCGTAAAGATTACTTGACTAATTTAGTCCATATTTCTTGACTAAGCGGCAAAATTAGCTATAGTGCCGGTGTAACTCATGTCCAAAGTCAGAGCTTAACTCTTTGCCCTTTTGCTTATATACGATTTAGCGTCATAGCATAACTATGCCTTCGCTCCAGCAACCCTCCACAGCCAATCCAGATGTTATAGTAGTTGGGGGTGGACCAGTCGGTTCCTATGCAGCCCAACGCTTAGCAAAACTTGGTTTGGCAGTCAAAGTATTTGAAGAGCACTCGCAGATTGGGTTACCGTCGCATTGCGCTGGGCACATTAGCATAAGAAGCCTTAGAAGCATGGGGTTGTATCCGCTTCCACAGGGTATTGTCGAGAATACTTTTTGCTCCGCTAATTTTCATTCGCCAGCTGGCACAAAGTTTTCGCTTCACCTTTCCTGTCCCGTAACTGCTGCTTTGAACAGGGCACGGTTTGACCAATACTTAGCTAAGAAGGCTCAGGAAGCTGGGGCAAACTTTGTTCTGAACTCTTCTGTCCAATCACTGTTGATGACGGATGGCTTTGTTAGAGGCGTTAACGTTAAGCGAAGCGATGGCGTTGAGGAGCAAGTTAATTCTAAAATCGTGGTGGATGCTGAAGGCATATCGTCGAGGCTTCTAAGGCAAACAGGATTATTGGCGCTTAAGTCCCGCGGACTAGTTTATGCGGTTGAAGCAGAAGTGGAAGGCGTGCAGGACATTGAGCATGATGCAGTTGAGGTTTATTTTGGCAAGGCTTATGCGCCTGGCTTTTACGGTTGGCTAATTCCAAGGCGTGATGGCTCAGCAAAGATAGGTTTAGCAACAAACCATGGAGACCCACGCGAATACCTCAAGCGGCTTATGAATAAGCATCCTGTGGCTTCAAAACAGCTTGCCAAAGCCAAGATAACACAGGTCGGCTACCACGCCATCACGTTGGGCGGACCAATCCAGAATGCTTACGCGAATGGTTTTCTCGCGGTCGGTGACTGCGCTTCGCAAGTTAAGCCCACAACTGGCGGCGGAGTAATCTTCGGGTTAACCTGCGCCAAAGTGGCGGCAGAAGTTGCAAGCCAAGCCCTAAAGCAAGGCAACGTTTCATCTAATTTCCTTCAGAATTACCAGAAACAATGCGATGACCTGTTAAGGTTTGACTTCCTTGTCATGCTTCGGCTTAGGCGTTTTCTTGATTCTCTCTCTGACGAGAAATTAGATGAGGTGCTGCGGGTCTGCGGAAAGTTAGGCGTGGACAAAGCACTGCGTGATGTCGATGAGATTGACTTTCAAGGTAAAATGTTGCTTACAGCAGCAAGAAAACCAGCAATGTTAGCGGCTCTGGCTTACTTTGGGTTGCTTTATTTGTCTGCAAACCCTTAAAATCTCCAGTACCAACTTAGATGCGGGATAAACGAAAATGGGCGAATTTGAATACAAGCAAGTCCTCGTGTTCCGTGCCGATTTGCAGATGAGCAAAGGCAAGATTGCAGCGCAAGCTGGGCACGCCGCGGTTTCTGCCGCTCAAGACGCTTATGCTCGTCACAAGAAGTGGTGGGAGGCATGGATGTTTGAGGGACAGAAAAAAGTCGCTGTTAAAGTTGCGGATGAGAAGGAGCTTGGCGAATTGGAGGAGGCTGCAGACGATTTGGGTTTGCCCCATGCTTTGATTGTTGATAGGGGTTTAACTGAGGTTCCTGAGGGTACAGTGACCTGTTTGGGGATTGGTCCTGCTCCGTCTGGAATGATTGACCGCTTGACGGGTAAGCTAAAGTTGCTTTAGGCGATTTTTTGCCTGTTCCCGACCTTGACAAGTTGCTTGGAATCGAAGTTTACGCCACCAAAACAATGGGTGTTGGTGGTGCTATTAGGGAGTCAGTTGACGATTTTGTGGTTGAAGAAGTTTTGGTGGACGGCTCCAAAGCCGCTGTGAATGGAGAAGTTCCCAAGAGGGTTTTAGGTTCTGCTCTTCAGAAGCAGCGGTTTTTGCTGTGTGTTTTGGTTAAGCGCAACTGGGACACCTTCATAGCCGTCAAAAACATCGCAAAGTCATTAGGCATTGACCAAGCAAGAGTTCAGTTTGCAGGAATCAAAGACGCCAAGGCAATAACTGCCCAACATATCTCAATAGAAAATGTCTCGATGGAAGAGGTTGGGAAAGTTGACGTAAAGGATGTAGAAGTGCGCCCCGTTGGCTACGTCAGAGAAATGCTATCACTGTTCTACCTATTGGGCAACAATTTCACCATAACCATCAAATCCATCACGGATTCAGAGGCAACCGTTAAAGAAAATATCGCTCAAACAATGAAGGAACTTGAGGCAATTGGTGGTATTCCAAACTTTTTTGGTCACCAACGCTTCGGAACCACACGCCCCATCACACATCTGGTTGGAAAAGCCCTTGTTCGGGGCGATTTTGAGGAGGCAGCGATGCTTTTTCTGGCTAAACCCAGCGTTCATGAACATCCCGCTTCAAGGCAAGCCCGCCAAGATCTGCAGTCAACGGGGGATTTCAAGCAGGCTCAGGAGAATTTTCCCAAGCAACTCCGTTTCGAAAGGCTGTTGCTTAACCATTTAGCCGATAATCCTGGTGATTTTGTTGGAGCTTTCCAACGTTTGCCCGTTAAGCTTCAGGCGCTTTTTGTCCAAGCCCACCAGTCGTATTTGTTTAACCGTTTCCTCAGTGAGCGGGTTAAGCATGGTTTGCCTTTGAATGAGGCTGTAGAGGGGGATTACGTGGTTGGGGTTGAGCGTTCTGGATTACCCCTGACTACTGTGGCTAAAATTGCAACGGTGGAGAATTTGGCTGAAGTTAACGCTCAAATTAAGGCTGGAAGGTTGCGTGTTGCTCTGCCCATATTTGGAGTAAAACAGAAGCTTTCCCAAGGCATCATGGGGCAGTTAGAAAATGAAGTTCTTGAGCAAGAAGGCGTCGAAGCGGACAACTTGCGATTTAACGTGTTATCGAGGACTGGGGGGAAAGGCGGTTTGCGTACAGCTGTTACTCCAATCAAAGACTTCAAACTGCAAAGCGTTTCGGCGAATCAAGATGGCTCAGAGCTTCAGGCAACGGTTAGTTTTATGCTGCTTAGAGGCTCTTATGCCACTGTGGTTTTAAGGGAAATAATCAAGCCTTCAGACCCTATCGCTGCTGGATTCTAAGGAGTTAGCGAAAAGGCTGATAAGGAAGTTATTAATTCAGTAATTATTAGGAAGCCATTTTTTATGGAAAATGAGCCTCAGCGTCAATGCGTTATTCCCCTTCATAAACCGACCCTGAAAGAGTTAGCGTTCTTTTTCTCTTCCGGGATTTTGGTGAGTATTCCTTTTGCTTTGTTCTTCTCTCAGTTCTACACTTTTTTTCCAGCTGCCTTAGCAGTTGTTATTTTTGCTCCGTTCATTGAGGAGTTAGCGAAAGTTTTCCCCTTATTCTACAGACATGGGGAAGCGGAGCGGTCGTATGTGGTCTTGGGCATTTTGATTGGTTTGGGATTTGGCATTTCAGAGTTTGTATTGTACGTTTTCTTTTTAGGTGCCCCTCCTGTTACCCGAGTACCAGGTGTTGTTTTTCATGCTTCCAGCGCGGCTACAACTGCTTATGGCATAGCTAAGAAGAACCCGCTGCCCTACTACTTGCTTGCCGTCACGCTTCACATAGCGAATAACTTTTTTGCTCTCGCAGGCGACATTTTCTTTGGCGTATTTGCTGAACTGCTCGTTTTAATCACTGTTTACCTGTTGGCTTGGCGCTTTTACCATCAAGCTTCAAAGGAAAAAATGGTCGTTTAAACAACCCTATCCGTTCTAGCTAAGTCTCTGAGCCTGTTAACCCCATCTATCTCCAAAATGAAATCAGCCACGCTCTTTGGCACAAGCTCTGTCCAGCTGTCATCTTTAATCATTTTTTCGCGTACGACAGTTGACGTGTAGACCTTTCTCTTAAACAACGGAATGCCCTTAACTTCGTAGCCGCCTTCCATGAAAAGTCTCTTGGTCAACGGCTCATTAGAAAACAGGACATTGAATTTGGGTGTGTAGCCTTCAACTGCGCTGACCCATAGCATGTGCAAGTGAACGTCTGGTACGGGAACAATCCATAGTTTAGAGTAATCCACCCCAGCCTCCAGCAAAGCATGACGAACCATAACTAGCCGCTCGCCTGCCGTAAACGGGTTGTTGGTGTTGTGGCTGTACTGGGCGCTGCCGATAACAATGACCAGCTCATCAACCTCTTTTAGAGCGTACTTGATGGCGTCTTGATGTCCTAAATGGAAAGGCTGAAATCTTCCAACATAGAGGCCTCGATTAACCATGGTGCTCACTTGCTTTGAGTGGGGCTCGCCTGCATTTATGATTTGCGTAACTCACTTTAAGCAAAGTTTCTAAGAACGTATTCAACTGGAAAAACCGTAAGCTGCCCACCGTCGACTTCAAGTTCTTTGGAAGAAGAAAACCCTCTTTTTTCTCTTCCCAAAAGCTCTGCCTTAACTTTTAAGCCAAAACCGTAGCCGCCCAACGTAAAATCCGCCCTAACAACTCTATGGCAAGGAACAATTGGGGCAAAAGGATTGCCTGCCATGATGTTTCCGACCGCTCTGGGTCCGCCGCCGACGGCTCTGGCGATTGAGCCGTATGAGGTTACGTAGCCAAGCGGGATTGTTGAGGTTGCTTTTAGGACTTTTTTTGTGTAGGCTGGCAAATGAGATGTTGCCAAAGATAGATTTGTGTTAACGGTTTTTCCATCAAAGACACTTTTCAAAACTGTAAGTGTGTTTTTGGCGGAGGCTGTGGGTTCGTGGAATACCTGAAAGGGCAAGTTGAAGGGTACGTTGCAAAGGACGTTGTTTATGGTTGTTTTTTGGTTTGTCCCAAATGATGATGTTATGATTTGTTGCTTGTTGACAGCGATTGCAAACCATGTGTTTTCGATGTTTTGCGTGTAGATTTCTATCATTTGGTTTGTCCTTTAATGTTGAACCGAGGGGTGTATGTTAAAAGTTTCTGCGGTAAAAGCCAGTTCCGCTGGAGCAATCCATGCATGTAGCAACCAACTTTACATTATCCACTGCGGGTTTAGCTACTAAGAAGCTTTTGGCTGTGACGGTTACGTAACCGATGGGTTTGCCGCATTTTTGGCACCTTAACGGTTTAGACTCACTCATACAAGCCCCTTCGCTTATTCTATAATGGTTATAAGTAACCTTAATTATTTGTCTTGTGTATATCAAGAAAAGGCGAAAATTATGGAAGGTTATGGACCACAGTTACCTGGATTACCAAATATTCCACAGATTCAGCTAATGCCGCAAGACCAACAGCAGCAAACTCAAGGTCAGCAAGCCCAGCAGGGCGGCGGCTGGATGCCAGGCGCCACCACAATCGGCGCGGTCTTCAAAGACGGAGTCATCTTAGCTTCAGAAAAAAGAGTAACATACGGAAATTTTATCATGAGTAAAGGCGGCAAAAAAGTCTTCAAAGTCACAGACCGCATTGGCGTAGCATGCGCTGGACTGGTTGGAGACATGCAAATCCTCGCCAAAGAAATGGAGGCACAAGCGAACCTCTTCAGCATGGATGTCGGAAGAAAAATCAGTGTGCGTTCAGCAGCAAAACTTTTGGCTAACGTACTGTTCAACCGCAGATATTCACCATTGTTTACTCAGACAATAGTGGGCGGTTTAGATGAAGAAGGCGCATCACTCTACGTGCTTGACGTCTTAGGCTCCTTGATCCCTGACAAGTACGCGGTGGTGGGTTCAGGCACAGAAATCGCCATGGGAGTTCTTGAAGAAGGCTACAAAGAAACCATGACTGCAAAAGAAGCAAAAGAGCTTGTTACGCGGTCAATAAAATCCGCTGTAAGCAGAGATTCCATGAGTGGCGACGGCATAGACTTCCTTATTATAACTAAGGAAGGCGTCACTGAGGAATCCATAAAGTTTTAACCAACTTTCTTTTTTAATATTTTTAGTTTGCTGAGCGGCTTAGCCGTGCATGGGAAGGAATGTTATGTCGTTTGAACTAACAATCGAAGAAGGAAAATTCCTAATTCAACTCGCGCGAAACACAGTAAAACAGTACTTGGAAACAGGCAAAGCCCCAAAAACCCCCAAAGAAACACCCAAAAAACTCTTCGAATACTGCGGCGTCTTTGTAACCATAAACAGCGTTAGGCATGGTGAGAAGGAGCTCCGCGGCTGCATCGGCTACCCCTACCCCACAAGTCCCCTTGTTGAGGCAGTGATTGACAGCGCCATTAATGCTGCAACAGAAGACCCAAGGTTTGAACCCTTATCCCCTGAGGAGTTGGGCAAGGTTGTTTTTGAGGTTAGCGTGTTAACGCCGCCCGAACCTGTGGAAGTGAAGAACCCAAAGGAGTACCTGAGCAAAATTAAGGTTGGCGAGGACGGCTTAATCGTTGAAAGAGGTCCCTACAAGGGGCTGCTTTTGCCGCAGGTGCCTGTTGAGTGGGGTTGGTGCGAAGAAGAATTTTTGTGCCAGTGCTGCATGAAAGCAGGATTGCCGCCCGACACGTGGTTAACCAAAGACGCAAAAATCTACAAGTTCAAAGCCATCATTTTCGACGAACAAACACCCAACGGCGAAGTAAAACGTCTAAACCTGACCAAATAAACATTAATCCAGCAGCGTTTCCACGATTGAAACCGCCCTAT
>JAMDCS010000137.1 GCA_023488835.1 Candidatus Bathyarchaeota archaeon | reverse complement strand
CTAACTGTTGGCGACAATTATCTTTGGGTGACTGGAGAGGTCAAAAATATGGAAAACGTGACCGTTTACAATGTAGTGCTAAATTTTACGCTATACACATACAAGGGTCCTGACTTAAGCACAATAGTTGTCGGCACCATGGAGCCCCATCAAGTTGTATCGATACGCACTTCAGTGCAGACTGCCTCTGGGAAAATAATAAATTGGAGTTTGGATGCGGTGGCAACTTATTTGCCTTAGCGTTTAACTTTGCGTGCTTAATTGGAGACAAGGTACTGCGGGGTTTACAGTGGCTTGAAGCAGTATCTTTGCCACTGCGGCCACTGCTGAGGGGAACTGCATGCACCAAAGTCCAACGTTAATTCCATGCCGATTTTCAGTTGTTCTTGCGTTGTTCCCCGTATCATGCCCGGGATTTTTAAGCCGTTTTCCAACTCCACAATCCCAACAACATAGGGCGTTAAGGCTTGGAACAGCGCAGGCGCGATGCTAATGACTGTGTAGGTAAGCAGTTTGCCTTTGCCCGAAACATTAACCCAAGTGAACTCTTGGGAGTAACAGTTGTCGCATAAGGGTCGCGGGGGCAGGTGGATTTTTCCGCATTTTAGGCATTTCCCAGCCATCAACTTCTGCTGGCTCAAAAACTTGTAGAACTGCTCAATCGTGAACGGTTCTTGTGTGCTCATTATTGTGCGCTCCTGTAAATGTGAACGGCTGCGGTAGCTCCTGAGCCGCCGACATTGTGTGTTAAGCCGATTTTGGCGTCTTTCACTTGGCGTTTACCCGCTTGCCCTGTAAGTTGCAGGTACATTTCGTAGGCTTGAGCCGTTCCTGTTGCGCCGACAGGATGACCTTTGGCTTTTAAGCCGCCGCTCGTGTTAACTGGGATTCTGCCTCCGAGGCGCGTTTCGCCGCTTTCGATTAATTTGCCGCCTTCGCCTGCCGCGCAGAAGCCAAGGTCTTCGTATGCCATGAGCTCAGCGAAGGTGAAGCAGTCGTGAACTTCAGCCATGTTTACCTGTTGGGGGGTGACTTTTGCCATGTCGTAGGCTGTTTTCGCCGCTAGCTTTGTTGCGTTTAACGATGTGAAGCTTTTGCGCTCGTAAAGCCCGATGGTATCGCTGGCTTGCCCGCTACCAACGATTTCGACAGGCATGT
This sequence comes from Candidatus Bathyarchaeota archaeon, assembly GCA_023488835.1. The sequence goes on along the minus strand of JAMDCS010000137.1, from coordinate 5,917 downwards.
CAGTGTATTTGCTGGCGAGTTCAGGTTTAGTTAAGATTATGCAGCTTGCACCGTCCGTTATGAGGGAACAGTCGTAGAGTTTTAGTGGCCAAGCAACATAACGCGAGGCCATGACGGTTTCAAGGGTGATTTCTTTTTGCATGTGAGCTTTCGGGTTGAGGCTGCCATGGTAGTGGTTTTTGACGGCGGCTAAAGCAATCTGCTGCTCTGTGGTGCCATAAGCATGCATGTGGGCAGTAGCCATCAACGCGAACAACCCTGGGAAAGTGATGCCGTGAAACTGTTCAAAGGGATAATCGGACGCCATAGCCAAGTACTCGGTAACCTCAGCCGTGGTGCGATGCGTCATCTTCTCAACGCCACCGACTACTACCACATCTGCTAGCCCAGACATGACCGCGTAAATGCCTGAACGCAACGCCGCACCCGAAGAAGCACAAGCCGCTTCACAACGCGTTGCTGGGATACCTGTGAGTCCCGCCCAATCCGCCATGGCGCTGCCAGTGTGCCCTTGATGCTCGTAGGCTTCACCCATGTGCCCGATGAAGAGGGCTTTAATGTCACGTTTCGGCTCCAATTTGGGACAGCGACTAAACGCTTCACTTGCTGCCTCGCTGAAGATTTCTCTTGCAAGTAATCCATCATGCTTGCCGAATTTGGACATGCCAGCGCTTATTATGCTGACCAGCGGTTTCCCATTCAAACCCACAGTACCTCTCAATGACTATACATTTATGCCAGCCCAGAATAAAAACCACATCGTAGTTTTTCCATTTGGACGCCTGTTTCATCAGGGATTCTTCTGTAACTTGTGATAGTTAGACCACAATCACATTTCCTTAAAAATTATCATAGCTCCCCAAGCAAAAACTTCTCTTTTTTTGTGTGTTAATTGATGTATAAACGACATTTCACGTCAGATTGCGTAACATGATAAAAGTTCTTTTGCACCCATTGAAACGCTCCTCAGCCAACTCTAAATAGTTCCAATGAAATACATATTTTGATAGCTAATTAGTTTTAGAAAAAGGAAATAGGTGGCAGCCTAATTTCTTACTTTTTTGGTTTGTTTGGTTTGACCTTTTTGGTTGCTCGTCCTCCGCATCCACAACCGCATTCTGCACACATTCTTTCTTTCACCTCCTATAATCGTAAACTTAATATATATTTTGAAGTAATTAAACTATAAAGTTTAAAGTAATTAAGTAGCTACAATAGGCTTGTGTTACTATGCGGAAAGAAAGCGACGTATGCCATGGCGGAAATACAGACATATGTCTCTGCCCTCTGGAAGGAATAGTGGCGGTTATCAGTAAGAAATGGGCTTTGCAAATAATTGCTGAAATAGGGAATCATGGAAAATTAAGATTTAACGAGATTTTGGCAAGGTTAGGGAAAATAAGCCCAAAAGCATTAACAGATAGACTCAAAGAACTTGAAACAGCGGGTTTAGTAAAAAGAGAAGCATTCGCAGAAATTCCCCCAAGAGTTGAGTACTCTCTTACTAAAGACGGCTTGGAACTTCGAAAGCTAATTATTCCAATCATGAAGTGGGCAAGTTCGAGATGAAATACAGAAATACCGCATTGAACCTCAGTCTCTAAGAGACGAAACACTTCAAGGGCACCCAAATGAACTCTGTACTGAAAGCTCAAGGGTTAACTAAGCAATATGCCAACATTTTAGCCGTTGACCGTTTAGATTTAGAAGTATTTGAAGGCGAAATTTTCGGCTTATTAGGTCCTAACGGAGCAGGAAAAACTACGACTATACGCATGTTAACTGGGCAGATAGCACCCACCTCAGGAACCGCCACCATAGCAAACCACGATATTATCCATGATTCTACCAAAGCGAAGCTACAGATTGGCGTTGTTCCTGACACTTCAAACGTTTATGACGAAATGAGCGCTTGGGACAACCTTATTTTTGCTGCCCAGCTTTACAGCGTACCAAAGATTGAGCGAGAACAAAGAGCGAAAGAACTCTTAGAACTCTTTGAATTGTATGAACGCCGCAAAGACCGCATAGCCAGTTTCTCAAGAGGAATGAAGAGGCGCATAACAATAGCCGCAGCCTTAATTCATAAACCAAAACTGCTATTTCTCGATGAGCCGACTTCTGGTCTTGACGTTCAAAGCCTAAGGATGATTCGAACTCTCATAAAAGAACTGAACGGCGACGGAGTAACAATCTTCCTTACCACACATTATATCGAAGAAGCAGATCAACTCTGTCAACGCATCGCTATAATCAACAAAGGAAAAATAGTCACGGTAGACAACCCAGAAAAACTCAAAGCGTCTGTAGAAAAACGGCAAGCCATCGAAGTTTCATTCAGTATATCTAGCAATTTAAAAGATAAACTAAAAGGATTAAGATGTGTGAACGATGTTTCAGTTTTTGGTGACAAATGTAGGCTTGGAGTAGAGGATGCTTCCGAAGCGGTGCCCTCGCTTGTTGATTTTGCCAGACAAAATAATCTAAAGATTATATCGATTAACACGTTAAAACCAACCTTAGAAGACGCATTTGTTAAGCTCACGGGTTTAAGCTCAGAAGCCATGACAACAGAGAAAGAACCCGTTAAGAAAAAAGAAGAGTGAAAACTTGATTGACCCCTTAAAAGAAAACTTTTTGAAGGCCGTTCACATAGCCCAAAAAGACACCAAAATATACTTCTTCAAGGGACCAAACATAACTTTTGGGCTTCTTTTTCCAGCCATAATTTACTTGGCTTTTTCAGTTGGAAGAACTGCTGAGATTTCTTTTATCATACCTGGGCTTGTAGCGATGTCTTCACTTTTTGGTGCAGGAGCAATTGAATCTATAGCGTTGCCTTTAGAGAGAGCTAAGGGCACTTTCGACAGGCTACTTACTGCACCTATTCCATTGAGCGTAATAGTATTTGGCAAGGCATTAGGCGGATTCTTCTTTGGTGTATTTCTTTCAATAGCCTACATGTTGATTGCCCTTTTGATTCCTGGAGCTACAATCGTGAACCCATTGCTTTTTGCGGTTGGAATCTTGTTATCAGCTTTGGCGTTTTCAGCTTTGGGCGTGTGCCTATCGACTCCCTTTCGAGATGTCCCTCAAGCTATGCCTCCAGCAACTCTTATCCGCATAGCTATGGTGTTTCTCGGCGGTGTGTTCATTCCAATTGCTACAATGCCAAGTTTTCTTCAGGTCATATCATATTTGCTTCCAATAACATATGCTGTTAACATGCTTCAGATGGCAACAACTGGACAATTAATTAGTCAAGCTCTTGTCATTGACGTCTCAGCCTTGATATTATTTACATTAATCTTTTTTGCATTAGCCACATTAGTTCTTAAAAGGACCCTAAAATAGCAGTTATCTATAAGGGATGGGATAGGACGGCAGAGCATTAATCCCACCTATAAATAAGGGGTATAGTCAAGTGAGAGCAGTTGCGTGCAAATTAGCCTAGAAAAAGCTAAAAAAGGGGAAAAAAGACCTAAATTCCATTTCCAATAGTTCACAGAGAGCCAAGCCCCTTTTCCAACTTCATTATCCGACTATATATAAGGGGGCTATAGAAAAAAAAGAGCACTAGAGACCTACAACATAGATTCGCAACGCTAAAACGGGCACAACCACAACCAACCCAAACAGGACAGCTGTCACCGTCATCACCCGCAACGCCTTGTCAATGTGCTCAAACGAAATCCCGTGGTCGTCGCCAAGGATGTAGTATCCTTGTTTTTCAAGTTGGATGTTCAACGCTCCAGCCATGGCTGAGATAGTGTAGCCTGCGTTGGGGCTTGGGGTTTTATGCTTATCGCGCTGCAGGATGCGCATCGATTCGCGCCAGTCCTCGCGCAGGAGAAAGGATGCGGCAACCATCAAGTAAGCCGTTAACCGTGAGGGAATGTAGTTGGCTATGGTGTCCAATTTCGCTGAGAACCAGCCGATGTTGCGGTTTTCCACGTTTTTGTAGCCAACCATCGAATCCAACGTGTTCACGACGCGGTAAGCAAAAGCACCTGGAACGCCAAACAACGCAAAGAAAAAGAACGGTGCAGTTATCCCGTCAGTTGTGCTTTCCGCGATGGATTCGACGGCTGCAGATATAATCTGTCGCTCACCAAGCGTGTTTGGGTCACGTCTGACAATGTAGGGTAACCATTTCCGCGCCCCATCCAAATCCTTCTGTTTCAATGCAGCAGCGATGGGTTTGGTGTATTGTCCCATGCCTCTGATGGCAAAGGTTGCTTTAAACAGGATTGCGCCAACGATGATGTAGAGGATTTCGCCATATGGCAGCGTTCTTAGCCAGAAAAGCAGCAGGAAAACTGGAAGCGCAACAACCAGCAAAATGATTAAAGCCATTAAAACGCCGTTTGCTTTCTCAACCCGCGGATTTGGGTTTTTCGATTTGCGTTTTAAGTACGAAATCATTTTGCCTATGCCGATTGTTGGGTGAATCCTATCAGGATACTCGCCCAAACCTATGTCAATCAGGAAGGCTAATGCAAAAATAAGCGCGGAATCGATAAACCAAGAAACATCAAGCCAAAACATAGGTCACGACTCAAACAGCCTTTATTATCTGCTTAAAAGCTTCAATCAACCGCACATTTTCCGCATGGGTTTTGACGGCAACACGAACGTAAAACTCATCCAAGCCTTTAAATGAGGTGCAATCGCGAATCAGAATGCCCTGCCGCAACATTTTATTTTTCAGTTCAGTAGCTGTTAAGCCTGACTTGCGGATGTCGATGAAGAAAAAGTTAGCGTCTGGAGCAGAAAACTTGAAGGACTTAATTTTTCCCAACTCGGTTTGTAGCCATGCTTTTTCTTTTTTGATGAGCTCACACGTTACTTGAAGGTGCTCCTCATCTTTCAATGCGGCAACTGCTGCAGCCTGCGCCAAACAATTGACATTCCAAGGAATCTTGGCGCAAGACAGCATATTGATTATTTCTTCATTTGCTATTCCGTAACCAACACGCAAACCCGTCAAGCCAAAAATCTTGGTGAAAGACCGCAAAATGAACAGGTTGGGGTACTTGCTGATTTTGCCAATCATTGTGAGGGTTTTTTCGTTTTCCACAAACTCCAAGAAGTCCTCGTCAAGGAAAACAAGGGTATCTTGCTTAAGCGCGCTTTCAATGATGTCTGTTAATGTTTTTTGGGGAATTAGCATGCTGGTTGGGTTGTTTGGGTTGCATAAGAAAACAATTTTTGCCCCAGCCATCTCGCGTTTGAACGCTTCTGGCTCGATTGCGAAGGTTTTGCTTAATTTGGCGAATTTTGGTGTTTCCCCTGTCTTTCGAACGGCACTTTCGTATTCGCCAAAAGTTGGCGCTGGCATAACTGCCTTGTCGCCTTTTTTGAGGAAAACTTCTGCAAACAGGTACATGAGTTCGGTGGAGCCGTTCCCGACAATAACATTGCCTTTGCTTATGCCGAAGTGATTGGCAATAACTTGCCGAAGCGCATTAGAATTCGAGTCTGGATAAGCCGCAATCTGGCTGAAGGCTCCTTTGGCGGCGTCAAGCGCTTTTTTTGATGGACCCAGAGGATTTACGCTTGAACTAAAATCCAAAATCTCCTGCGGCAGAAACCCACTTTGCTCTGCGGCACCTAAAACCTCTGCGCCGTGAACGCAAGGCTTAAGGTTTTTAACGTTATCCCTGACTAGGCTCTCAATGGGCTTCATTATGCTTTGTTCCTTCGCTGTGCCGCTAAATTCTATGGTTTCTTTTTAACGTAAATCATATAAATGTTTGGTTGGATGTTCCATCCAAAAAGACTTGTGAGTAAAAGGGTTTTTGAGAGGGCAAAACAATGATACTATAAGAAAGCCATAGCATGGAGATTTTTTTGTTGAGCGACAAATTAGACAAACACAAAATTCAGGAACTAAGAGAAATGATAAAGGAAAAAA
>JAMDCS010000095.1 GCA_023488835.1 Candidatus Bathyarchaeota archaeon | reverse complement strand
GGTTATCAGGGTAATTTCTGCTGTGCGGTCTTTTTTGCGTGCGGCTGAGGCGGCTTCAACACCTGAAGCGTTTGCGCCGATAACGATTACGCGTCGTGCCATCCAACTTCGCCCTGCTACTTTGATTGCGCTTGAGCTTTATGCCACTCTACGGCTTTGCCAAAGTCCATTAGGTTGGCTAGTTCTGCTTGCAGGTTTGAGGGTTTAACGACGAGTAACCAGCCTTTCCCGTATGGGTCTTCGTTTAGGGTTTCGGGTTTAGATTGGACTTCGTCGTTGACTTCTTGGATGGTTCCGCTTAAGGCTGCAACAAGGTCTGAGACTGCCTTTACGGACTCCAGGGTTCCGTAAGGCTCACCCGCCTTCACTTCTGAGCCCACGCTCGGCAACTCTGCGTAGACGATTTCACGCAGCGACTTCTGAGCGTAGTCGGTGATGCCCATGCGGACGTTGTCGCCTTCAATTTTTACCCATTCGAAATCATTAGAGAAATAAAGGCCTTCAGGCACTTCGTATGCTTCAACTTTTACCATGCACATGAACCTTCTAAACAGTAGATAATATCCAGTCTAGCTTTCCACTTTAAAAGGTTTCACAAAAAGAAAAAAGGGTTTAGCGTTCCCTTTTGCCCGCTATCCAATTTTCCGTCCATTCCCTAGCCTGCGAATCAGGAACTTGGATTGGCGGATGCTTAAACGCGTAAGAAGGCATGCTTAAGAGTGCGCCTGCTATTTTGCGGTCAAGCGCGATTTTTGCTGCGCGGATAAGGTCGATGACGACGCCAGCGCTGTTTGGCGAGTCTTCGACTTCCAACTTTACGCTGATGTTTATGGGGCGATCACCGAACTTTCTGCCCTTAAGTGAGATGTAGCATATTTTCTTGTTCTTTAGGAAAGGAACGTAGTCGGAAGGTCCGATGCGTGTGGGTAACGCGTATGGTACGAGGCTTGTGACGGCTTCAGTTTTGCTGATGCGTTTGGATTTGAGGCGGTTCTCCACGGTCATGTTCTGGAAGTCAGTGTCCCCGCCAAGGTTAAGCTGGTATGTTTCGTCCACGATGACGCCGCGGTCAAGGCAGAGCCGCACGAGTTGGCGGTGGAGTATGGTTGCGCCTACTTGGCTTTTGATGTCGTCGCCCAAGACGGGTAAGCCTGCTTTCTCAAATTTTGTCGGCCACTCTTTTGTTTGATCTGAGCCGATGAATTCAGGCATGCAATTGACGAATGCGCATCCTGCATCTATGGCGCATTGAGCGTAATATCGTACTGCGTCATGACTGCCGACGGGTAAATAGTTGACGAGGATTTGGGTTTTAGTTTCTTTGAGGATTTTGACGACGCTGTCTTTGGCGGTTTTGCTGTCGTCGTAGACGTTGAAGGTTTCCCGCATGTGGGGTGCAACGCCGTCGAGGATGGGTGCTGGGGAGACTTTTACTCCGAGTTTGGGGACGTCGGCGAATTTTTCGCAACAGTTCGGTTTAACCCAGATGGCTTCGGAGAGGTCTTTGCCGATTTTGTCTTTGTTAACTTCAAACGCAGCGACAAAACGGATGTTGCGGATGTGGTATCCGCCGTAATTCACGTGCATAAGCCCCGGAACCGACGTGTTTTCTTTTGCGTCCTTATAATACTGGGTTCCCTGAATCAGGGCTGATGCGCTGTTCCCAACGCCGACAAGTGCTACGCGAATTTCAGTCACGACAGATAACCATCCAATGCAATTAGTTAGAGAAGGCTTAATGTCCATCTACGCTATAACTTTTTCTAAAGAAAAGACATGTTGATTGGAAGGCGCTTTGCCTGTCCAATCTAATGGAAATGGACTTTAGGTCTTTTTGGGGTTTCTGTACTTTTTTAGCCCTTGCTATGCTAATTGTCAAGCGGTAGCAGATAGATGTAAGTAACCCTATTTTCATCGGTCGTAAACGCTAAAACTCTTTGTTATTCTATTTGTGATGTTCCCGGCTGTGTGAATGGTTCAGTCATGCCGACAAGGAGTTTACCGAAGGTGTTGATGTGGTTTTCTTCTTCAGCCAAAATCTCTTCTAGCATCCGCCTGGTGGTGTAGTCGCCTTCTTCCGCTGCAACCTGAATCGCCTGCTTGTAGAGGTTGATGGCTTGTTCTTCGTCTTGCTCGTCTTGTTTGAGCATTTCAATAAGGCTGCCGCCGACAAAAATTGGGTCTGGCTTGGTGGTGGCTACGCCGTTTAGGTAGTCTAAGCGTTCGGCTAGGCGTTCTGCATGTTTCATTTCGGCGATGGCGGTTTTGCGGAAAACATCTTCCACGATGGCGCCGTCTGTGCCTGTAACTTGGACATGTTGCCACATGTATTGTATGCTCACCTGGAGTTCGCGGGCTATGCCCTTGTTTAAATATTCTAAAAGTTTTTGAGAAACCAAAAATATCCACCTTAAAATTATACACTAAAGATTACAGTATCTTGGTTTATAAATTGTTTCTGCAAAACAGCGCTTAATTAATGGTAATCTTATAACGCAGCAAAACTAATTATTCTTGAGACGTTGAAAAATGAAGACGTTAATCGTTTACGGAACCCGCTATGGAGCCACAGCCGACACCTCACAAGAAATCGCAAAGGTTCTCCAGAGCGAAGGCTTCGAAGTTAAAGTCGTGAACGCTAAAGAAGAGAAAGTCAAAGACATCTCCCCATACGACCTTATCTTAGTCGGAAGCGGCATGCAAATGTTCAAGTGGACAGGCGAAGCTGAGGATTTTCTGAAAAAATTCAGAAACCAACTATTAACAAAGAAACTGGTTATTTTCGTTTCTTCCGCAGTTAAGTCAGCCTATGAACGTGAGGGCAAAAAAGAGGAGTTAGCGAAAATTTGGAAGTCTTACCTTGAAGACAAAGCCGCAAAATATGCTCTTCAGCCGCTTGCTATGGCTATGTTCGGCGGCATCATCGACTACAACAAGATGAACCCAATCACACGCAGAGCTTTTGGTTCTCAACGCAAGCAGTATGAAGCAGATGGCTTTAAGGAAAATCCGCCAGACGTCTATGACATGCGGGACATGGAAGAAATTCGCAAATGGTCAAAAGAGTTGGCGGATAAAGCAGGGAAGTAGCAAATGTTTTCTATTTCTATGACCCAGATTTGAGTTCGACAGGCTACAACGTAATCGGTTCTTCAGGCTTACCTTTTTTGCCTCTGATTATGGGAATGACGAATTCAAGAACCACAAGCAACAGGATAAGTCCAATAACTACTGGCAGCCCCCACGGGTTGTTCCTCAGGAAAAGAGTTATCCATCCAAAGTACGGAATACGCATAACAACTTTGCCTATCACACGGTCTTGGGGAACCCCTTGCCCAGTAGTCCAGAGTCTGTTAGAATCGTAATCGCTGACTGGAGGTGTTGCTGGCCACTTTTCTCCGTTGCCATCCCCCTTTGTTTGGAAGTATAGTGTGCCGTTGACTTCATACCTTTCCACTATGCGGTGAACGATTGGCGTGGATGTTGGGTTGGTTGGGTTTTCGTAGACGATGATGTCGCTGTTGGGGTAGTTGACGTTGAGGTCAGCTGGGTTTACTTGCTGGATGACGATGATGTCGCCTACATGTAAGGTGTGAGCGAATGGGTGGCTCCAGCCGTCGCAGTCGCCATCGTAGGGAACGCACATGCTGCCGCTTTCCACCACCCTAACTGGAACTCCTGTACCCAGAACCAATTCTAAGCCAAAGAAAAACCCTAAAACCACACCAACAATCAACGCGATAACGAGTGCCGATTTGATATATTCGTTTCGCCGAATTTTTGTAGCAACGATCAATATTCTGCCTTCAACAGTTAATCCTTAAAGAAAATGAAAACACTATTAATAAACCACATTCTTTTCGTCCATATAGCAAACAAAAAATAGTTCCAGACCAAGCTTTCTCTTGGTTTAAGGTATGCTTAAATCTAAATGGACACAAAATGCCTTCTTCCTTGTAATATGCATAATGGGTCTATTTGTGATTCTAAGCTCAACCATGTCAAAGAACCCTGTTCTAAAACCGTTCGCAACCAGTTTGGGAACACCTGACGACTTGTTGGGCATCGTGGCTTCGGCATCAACCATTCCAGGTATACTCATCAGCTTACCCGTAGCCTCACTCTCTGATGTAGCTACAGGCATGAAGGTTTTGTTGTTTGCCGCTTTCGTTTTCGCTTCTGCGCCATTCCTGTATTTGGGAGTGAGTTCTTGGTGGATGCTGGCGCTTGTGCGTTTCTACCATGGGTTTGCAACCGCAATCTTCATGCCTGTAGCTGAAGCCTCAATCGCAACGTTATTTCCGACCAAACGTGGGGAACGTATTTCGATTTTTAACTCCGCAACCGCCGTGGGCAGGGCTTTAGCGCCATTCTTGGGCGGCTACATACTTTTTGCAACAAACGAAAGCTTCTTCACCCTCTACGTTGCAGTGGGCATCGCTGGCGTAACCGCTTTCGTAATTGCGCTGCTGTTCTTGGCTGAGAAAAGAACCTTTGCAACCGAGCCTGCGCCTTTGGAAAAGCCGCCGAGAAAAATGTTCAGCGGATGGCTAACCATAATTCAAAACACCAGCGTTTTAGGCGTCAGCTTCGTCCAAGCGGTTCAATACTTTGTTTTCGGTTCAGTCGAGTTCTTTCTAGTAGGATACCTAACCGATGTAGTAAAGTTGGACATTTTTTCGGTAGGAATCATAACGGGCAGTGAAATAGTGGCTCTTGTCATTGCTAGACCCCTAATTGGCAGAGTTTCAGATAGGATAGGCAGAACAAAACCCATAATCGTGGGCATCATAGCAAGTTGCTTTTTGGTTGCGGCAATCCCGTTCGCAACACAGTTTCCTCTGCTGCTCTTATTGGCGGTTGGCTACGGGGTTTCGTTTGCCACCGTGCTCTCGTCAACTTCGCCTATGGTTTGCGACTTGGTGCCTGCCACTTTGGTGGGCGCTTCAATGGGGTTCCTGTCAACCATGATGGATTTAGGTCAAACGCTTGGACCCATAGTCAGCGGTGTAATCTTCGCAACCAGCCTACGGTATGGGGGTTTGTTCCTTTCCCTTAGTTTTCTGCTAATAATTTCAAGCGCTGTCTTCTTGCTGTCAAATAGAAAGGGTAAAAAAGTAATTTTCCATTAGAATTGTTTTCTTTCAAACAAAACGATGGCTGCAGTGAGGAGACTGATGGTGACTGCCGCCGCTAAACCAACCGTGAACAGGGATGCGTCAGGCAGGTTCAGCAGGGAAGGAACTAATGGAATGACGGAGATTTGGTTTCCTCCGTAAATAACCAATATAGCTCCGACGAGCACTGACGGTGAGGCGACGCCGATGAGTACGCCCGCCGAGCATGCAACCGCAACCATTGACAGGCTTATAGCTAAAGATTGAGCAGTGTCGTTGAAAACTGTGGCTGGAAGGGCGCCCGCGGTGAAAAAGTCAGCCGCTACACCCACAAGAACTGCTATGAAACTGGCAATCGCAACACAGGTGTACACTGAAAGGAATTTTGCAAGCATTAGGTCTCTGCGTTTCAGCGGTCTTATCAGGAACAACTCGTAAACATGTCTGTTTTTCTCGTTAATTATCGAAACTGTAAGCATGACTGCGGCAAGGGTTCCAGCTAGACTTGAGACTACTAGGGCAGAGATAACCATGAAAGGTATAGCCTGCCCTGTAGTGCCAGCTTGAACGAAGCGGAACAAGAGGGCAATGACGGGCAAGCCTATCCACAGGAAAAGCATCACTTTAGACTTGTAAAAGCCTCTTAATTCGTCAACATAGAGCAGCTGCAGTTTCATGCATTCTCCCCCTTTTGAACATAGTTAAGATAAATTTCATCCAGCGAAGGCGACAACAGGGTTATGCCTCGTATGCGAATACTAAATTTTGCTATGCTCTGCACGATGTCATTGATAACTTGGTCTTCATCTGCACCCGTTTGAAGATAAACTAAGACTCTGCCAGGTGAAGGTTGCTCGATTTTGCTTATGTTTCTAATGGAACCAAGCTCCTGCCATTTTTCGGTGACATACGAGAGGAGCACTTCGACAATTTTTTGGTTGGACAGTTGGGATTTTAGTTCGTTCATTGAGCCGACCATTTTGATTTTTCCGCGGCTGAGGATTCCGATTCGGTCAGCTACATCTTGGACATCGCTTAGTATGTGTGAAGAAAACAGGATTGTGGTGCCTTTCTTTGCGAGTTTCAGGACAATCTCTTTGAACTGGTGGCGGCTCAATGGGTCAAGTCCGCCTAAGGGTTCATCTAAAACCAGAAGTTTTGGGTCATGAAGAAGCGCCTGCGCCAACCCGACCTTCTGGGTCATGCCGCCAGAGAGCTGAGAAATCTTTTTGTGCCTCACGTCGCTCAAAGACATTAAATCCAAGATTTTTGGTATGCGTTCCTCAACTTCTGTTTCGGTTAGCCCTGAAAGTTTCCCAAACGTCTTAAGCGCATGGTCAACAGTTCGCCACTCTTGAAAAGCGACGTTTTGCGGAAGATACCCCAGCAGCCTGTAAGCCTCAAATTTCTGCTTAGGCAACCTATATCCGCCTATGAGGACTTCTCCCTGAAAATCATTGATTAACCCAACCAGAATTTTTAGGGTAGTGGTTTTTCCTGCACCATTGGGACCAATGTAACCAAAGATTTCCCCTTCTCTAATTTCGAAAGAAACATTGTCTAAAGCGCGGAAGCCATTGTAATCTTTGGATACGTCGCGAAGTACCACGCATGCGTTTTGGTTAAGGGAATCGTTAGCCATTTTTAATCAGCCGTTGTTCTTCACATTTACTCGGCGATTTCTCTTTTATGCTCTTCGAAGAAAACCTCTCTTAACTCCCATCATTATGAAAGGTGAGATTATGCTGAGCACTGTTAGAACGATGCCTGCGTAATGGAACTCCTGAAAATAACTATCCATCGGTCCAGAAAACACATCAAACGGGTAATAAGTAACGGAGTCCACGCCAAAAGACACAAACCCCACCCACTTAATCAGGAACAGGATACTTTCGAGCAAGGAAGAAAAGAGCAAAACAACTCCAACCCCGACAAGAACTGGCTTGATTAAATGGGTTTTCTTTTTCCATTCTATTGATGTAATCAGTAAGCCGCCTTTTGCCGTCAAAGATGCTGCAAGCAAACAATAAAACGGCAAAGCCAAATAATTGTACTTGATAACGCTAACATAAGGCACAGTTAAATGGAAACCAAACACCAAAAACAAATCCAACCCCGCAACCGCCGCAATGGTTCCAACGCAAACAGCATCCAACCAAACTATTTTTGCAAAAACTTTCCTATACAAAACTGACATTGCTAAAGAGA
>JAMDCS010000146.1 GCA_023488835.1 Candidatus Bathyarchaeota archaeon | reverse complement strand
ATAAAAGTGGGCGCAAAAATAGTCACTGACGTGAAAATGGTAAAGGCAGGCATAAACGATGCGCGGGTCAAAAAATTTGGCAGCAAAGTATCCACTTACATGAACGATGAGCGCACCATGGAACTTGCGAAAACAGAATCTTTGACGCGTTCGGCGGCTGCCATGCGACTTGCCATAAAAGACGGCTTAGACGGTGCCATCATACTCATCGGCAACGCTCCAACCGCAGCCTTCGAGTTGGCGGACCAGATAAAGAAGGGAAAAGTTAAGCCAGCCCTGATTGTGGCGGTTCCAGTTGGATTTGTTGGAGCCGCAGAATCCAAAGAAGTCGTCGCAAAACTCCCAACCCCCTATGTAATAACGAGGGGACGCAAAGGCGGCAGCACCATTGCAGTGGCTGTCTTTAACGCGTTGCTCTCTATGGCTGAAGGTAAACGTTACGGCTAAGGTGTCATTGGTTGGCACGATTTTTGAAATATGGCATAACAACAGGAGCAACGGCGGCAGCGGCAGCCAAAGCCGCAGTAATCGCTGCTCTCAAGGAGCCTGTTGACCGAGTAGTCATACCAACTCCGATTGGTCTGCGTTTTGAGGTGCCAGTTAAATCCAGCAAAAAAATTGGTAAAGGCACTGCAGAAGCGGTTGTTGTTAAAGATGCTGGGCAAGACATCGATGTAACCGACAAAATGGAAATAACCGCCACCGTAAAACTAACCGACGACGGCAAAGTCACCATTAGAAGCGGATTGGGCATCGGTAAAGTCACCAAACCAGGATTGCAAGTTCCCATCGGCGAAGGCGCAATCAACCCCGTGCCCAAAAGCATGATAACTGAAGCCGTCAAAGAAGTGTTGCCCGCTGGAAAGGGCGTTGAGGTCACCATTAGCGCGCCTGAAGGAGCAAACATCGCTAAAAAAACTATGAACGCCAAGTTGGGCATAGTTAACGGTGTCTCCATTTTGGGTACAACAGGCGTGGTAAAACCGCTGTCGCTTGAGGCGTGCCGTCGTTCGCTGGTTCCCCAAATCGACGTTGCCTTAGCCCGTGGCTACAAACGGGTATTCTTTGTGCCGGGAAACATTGGAGAGCGAATTGCTAAGCAGCAGTTTAGTGCGCCTGAGGATGCGATAATTCAAACAGGCGACTTTGTTGGTTACATGCTTGACAAAGCCGTAGAAAAAGGTGTAAAAGAAATCATTGGTTTGGGTCATTCCGGAAAATTGGTAAAGTTGGCAGCTAACATCTTCAACACTCACCACAAGGTTGGGGATGCACGCAACGAAGTCATCGCATCTTACGCAGGCGCTGTTGGAGCCGATACCAAAACAATCAACACGCTTTTAGCGGCTAACACTTCTGATGAAGCCTCAGAAATTCTAAAACAAGCCAACCTCTTGGAAGCTACTTACGACAGGATATCCACGCGAGTTCACCAGCGGGTAAGCGACCGAGTAGAAAATAAGATTAAGATAAGCGTCGTAATCGTTGCCATGGATGGCAGAGTTCTTGGTATGGATGAGAACGCTAGGTGCAATAAGCCTTGGCTAAACTTAACATAGTCGGCGTCGGACCAGGCAGCCCAGACTACGTTACGCCAGCCGCAAGAAAAACGGTGCAGCAAGCCCAAGTTGTTATTGGGGCGCAAAGAAGCCTAAACCTTTTCACAGGTGACATTAAGGGGGAATCGGTTGTTTTGACTGCAAAAAATCTAAACGAATCCCTCAAGCACGCAGCCGAATCAATCAAAAACGGCAAAAATGTGGCTTTATTATCAACAGGTGACCCAGGCTTTTCGGGGCTATTGCAATGTCACCTGTGAAAAGGTTTAGTCAAAGCAGGGGACATTAATGTTGTCGCAGGCGTTAGTTCGATTCAGGCTTGTGCTGCACGGTTAAACATCAGCTGGGACAATACTCGGTTATTTACTTTCCACGACGAAGTCTCTGACGAGGAGAAGGAGAAATTGGTTTCTGCCGTTAAATGTGGTCGTACGATTCTGCTTCTGCCTAACTCGCGAGGGTTCACACCAAAAGACATCGCCTCCTTCCTTATCGAGTTGGACACAGACAAGCAAACGCCCGTTTACGTCTGCGAAAACATAACTCTTGAAAATGAAAATGTTACAGAGAGCACTTTGGAGAAGGTTTCTGGGCAGACTTTTGGCTCGCTATGCGTAATGGTTATCAAGCAAACCACTAACTAAACAGTAAGTTGAATTCGAATGGCTAAAGAATGGATTTACAAGACGCCAGGAATACCTGACGAAGCATTTAACCAGAGCGATGAGGTTCCTGGTCCAACCAAAGAGGAAATCCGAGCGGTCACCATATCCAAAGCGCGCTTACGTGAAGGAGACGTTGTTATCGATGTTGGTTGCGGCACGGGAGGGTTAACTGTGGAGGCAGCGCTTCAGGTTTCTCCCAAAGGCAAAGTTTATGCTATTGACGAGGACGAAGCGGCAATCAAGCTAACAACCAGCAATGTGGAAAAATTCGGCGTTAAAGGCAACGTCTCCATTGCCGGCGGTAAAGCGCCCCAAGCACTACTAACCCTTCCAAACGCCGATGCCATCCTTATTGGTGGAGGCGGCGTGTCCCTTAGAACTATACTTCAAATCGCTAGCAATAAGCTGAAATCGAATGGTAGAATTGTCGTGAACGCCATTCTTTTGGAAACAGCAACCTTGGCAATTGAAGAACTCAAAGCGCTGGGCTTCAAAGATATCGATGTCGCACATATTTCGGTGGCGAAGGGAAAACAAATAAACAGCGGCACCATGATGATGGCAAGAAATCCCATAACAATTGTCTCAGCGACAAAACCTTAGGTGAAAAACGATTTGGCTGGAGTATTCATAGGCATCGGGGTTGGTCCCGGCGACCCAGAACTCATCACGATTAAAGCAGTGAAAGCCCTCAAAGCAGCGGACGTCATATGCGTCCCAAAATCCCATGCAAACAAGCCCAGCATGGCGCTTAGCATGGTTAAACAAATCTTAGCTGAACGGCTGAAACCTGCAGAGGTTCTTGAACTTGTTTTTCCAATGACTAAAAACGAACTTAACAACCGAAAACTCTGGGTAGAAAACGCCGCCATCGTGGCTGCAAAAGCAAAAAAAGGCAACGTCGCATTCATCACCTTGGGCGACCCCATGCTCTACAGCACCTTCCTCTATCTCTACGAATGCGTCAAGGAAACCTACCCTGAAATCGAGCTTGAAATCATACCGGGCGTAACTTCGGTGACTGCTGCTGCAGCAAGTGCCAAATTGCCTTTGGCGGAAAAAGAGGAAGTGGTCACGATTATTCCTTCAGACCTGTCTCCAGCCCACATTGAAGATGCCGCTAAACATGCGGATAACTTGGTGTTCATGAAGTGTGCGTTCCACATTAAGGAGTTCCTTCCGATTCTTTTGAAGTCGGGCTTTACTGAAAACTCAACCATCGCCTTGGTCAAGCGTTGCACCTTGCCTGAAGAGAAAGTCCTCGTAGGCAAACTAGGTGATGTCGATGGCTGGGACATAACGGAAGATTACTTCTCAGTAGCTATCGTAAAGAAAAGTCAGGTTCCCATTCACTGGAAACAAAACGGAAACGGCAACGGTGGCAAAAAATGAAAAAAGTTGTCTTCATAGGCGCAGGTCCCGGCGACCCAGAACTTATCACACTTAAAGGCAAGAAATGGCTCGAACAAGCCGACGTCGTCATTTACGCAGGCAGCTTACTAAACCCAGAGTACCTCAAATACTGCAAAAAAGGCGTGGAACTGCATGATAGCGCCAAAATGAGCCTGCCCGAAGTCCAAAAAGTCATGGCTGAAGGCGTTAAGGCTGGCAAACTTGTCGCGCGAGTTCACGACGGTGACCCAAGCTTTTACGGTGCCATTCAAGAAGTGATGACTTTCTTAGACAAAGAAGGCATCGAGTATTTCCGTATTCCAGGCGTAAGCTGTCTCTTAGGCGGAGCTGCGGCACTAAACCGAGAATTAACCCTGCCAAACATCTCACAAACCGTAATCATCACCCGCCCAGAAGGCAGAACACCCGTGCCCGAAGCCGAAAGCATCCGCAAACTAGCCGTGCACCAAGCAACCATGGTTATTTTCCTTGGCACCCCACACATCGCCCGTGTCGTGGATGAGCTCCAGAAAGGCGGCTATCCCAAAGACACACCCTGCCAAGTGGTGTACAAGGCAACGTGGCCAGAGCAAAAAATCGTTAAAGGCACACTCGCCGACATCGTCGTAAAAGTCAAAGCCGCAGGCATAACCGAGACCGCGCTGATTTTCGTCGGAAAAGTCCTCGATCCACAAGCATACGATTTATCTAAACTTTATGACCCCAAGTTCACCACAGGGTTCCGTAAAGGCGAAGAGTGATGTATGCTAAGGGTATAGCTGTTGTTGCGATAACGAGGCGTGGTGTAGAGACTGCGCTGAAAATAAAGGAAGCCTTAGACAAAGCTGGCTTGAACTCAACGGTTTTTGCCCCCAAAAAATACAATCAAAACGGTGTTGTCACCTTAGAAAAAAAATTGGCAGACTTCATCAAAGACACTTACAGCACGGTGGACGCTTTGGTCGCTGTTATGGCAACGGGCATTGTTATCCGTGCAGTTGCTCCGCTTCTTGAGAGCAAACTAACGGACCCCGCAGTCGTCGGCGTTGACGCAACGGGAAATTTTGTCATAAGCCTCCTATCAGGCCATTATGGCGGCGCAAACGAGTTGGCAAGGACAATCGCCAAAGGCATAGGCGCGACCCCCGTAATCACCACCGCCTCAGATGTCACAGGAAAAATGAGCGTTGACGAAATTGCAAAAAACCTACATTTAGCCATCCAAAACCCCGAGAGTCTGGTCGCGGTAAATTCTGCCATTGTAAACGGTGACCATGTCGTTGTTGTTTTAATTGGAGACGTCAAGATTCCAGTAGATGCGATTGGCTGTTTTGAAATCAAGAAAGCTGAAAATGGCGTGCAAGCATTGGAAATCATCAACCGTTATGATGCCGGCGTAATAATCACCCATGAACCCTTATCTATCGCCAAGTTCGTTAAGCCCTTCACTATCCTGAAAACCAAAACCATAGTTGTGGGTTTAGGCGCACGGAAAGACTCAACTGCCGAGAGCATAATTGAAGCGGTGGATGCTTCATTGGAACGGCTGCATATTCCCCTGTCAAGCGTTAGCCGTTTTGCCACAGTAGACATCAAACGCGCCTCAAAACCTATGGTTGAAGCCGTGGAGCGGTTGGGTGCGCCGCTTGAGTTTTTAAGTGTCGATGCACTTCGTTCATTAAATCACAGTGATCTCTCACCTGACTCAGCGATGGTTCAGGAAAAAATCGGTGTTGGAGGAGTATGCGAACGAGCAGCACTAATAGTAGCGGGAAAAAACTCAAAATTAATACTGAAGAAAACCAAGCTAAACAGTGTAACTGTGGCAGTAGCCGAGGGCGAATAAGCGTAGTCGGCATCGGTCCCGGCAGCCTTGAGCATTTAACACCTAAAGCCCGAACTGAAATCGAAGCCGCCGACGTAGTTGTAGGTTATGGAACTTACATTAAACTAATCCAATCTATCATCCAAAAGGACGCGGAAGTTGTTTCTGGCACCATGGGCAAAGAAGTGGAACGCGCCAAAATCGCCGTTGCAAAAGCCTGTGAAGGCAAACATGTTGTGATGGTAAGTAGCGGCGACCCAGGCGTCTACGGCATGGCTGGCGTAGTTTTAGAGGTTGCTTCACTGGAAAAAAAAGACTTGCCTGTTGAGATTGTTCCAGGTGTCACAGCAGCCACCGCGGCATCCGCAATCCTTGGAGCACCCTTGGTCAGCGACTTTGCAGTCATCAGCCTAAGCGACCTTTTGACGCCTTGGGAAAAAATTGAGCGCCGATTGGAAGCGGCTGCTTCAGCTGATTTCTCGATTGTTCTTTATAACCCGCAAAGCCAAGGCAGAGTCGAACCCTTAGCGAAGGCTTATGAGATAATGCTAAAACATATCAAGCCTCAAACGCCTGTTGGCATCGTTAGGCAGGCAGGACGTAAAGATGAGCAGTGCATTATTACAACACTAAAGAATATGTTAAACTGCGAAATCGACATGGTCACCACCATAATCGTAGGTAATTCGGCGACGAGGGTCATTAACGGCAAGATGGTTACAGCAAGAGGCTACGACCTATCCGAGTAGATTATGGCTTCTTCTCTTTTTCCCACACTAATCTCATTATTTCTTTTCTAGCTTCGCCGATGGTTAACGGTAGCTCAACATCTATAGGCAGGTTATCTTCGCGCTTGAGCACTTCAAAGAGGTGCGTTATTCTAGGCGAACGCAGGTTGACTTGGCGAATGAGTTCGCCGTTTGAGAAGGTCTCTTTTGGCGTGCCCTCGGAGACGAGTTTGCCTTTGTTTAGGATGTAAAGCTTGTTGGCGAAGAGGGGCACCATATCCACGTCGTGCGTAGCTAAGAGCAGTGTGATGCCAGATTGCTTGTTTAATTGTAGAAGGAGGTGAAGGATTTCGCTGGTGGCCCGGGGGTCTAGGTTGGAGGTGGGTTCATCCATTATGATGACTTCTGGTTGCATGGCAAGCACTCCAGCGAGCGCGACGCGCTTTTTCTGTCCAAGGCTCAGGAAATGTGGCGGTTTCTCGGTGAATTCACTCATGCCCACGGTTCTGAGGGCTTCGTCGACGATGGTTTTGACTTTTTCTGTGCTGTAGCCCAGATTAAGGGGTCCGAAGGCAACGTCTTGTTTGACTGTAGGTGCGAAGAGTTGGTCGTTTGGGTCCTGGAACACAAACCCCACGCGTTTGCGGAGTTCCAAAAGTGACTTTGCATCGTATCGGAGAGGGTTGCCTTCGAAAAGGATTTTGCCTGAGGTGGGTTTGAGGATGCCGTTGAGGTGGTTGAGGAGGGTGGTTTTTCCTGAGCCGTTTGTGCCTAAGAGGGCGATGCGTTCGGCTCTCTCAAAGCTCAAGGAGACGTTATCTAACGCGAGGGTGCCATCTGAGTATTCATGGGAGAGGTTTTCGATTTTAAACAACATACACTTACAAACTCCATATCTGGATTATGTTTAACGCGATTAGCGCAAGCATGACGTCGAGAACTAAGATGCCTGCAAGGATTGTTTTGCTGGGTTTAGGCTGGTCTTCGAGGACGCGGATATTGCCACCGTAGCCTCGCGCGTTCATGGCGATGAAGGTGCGTTCACCCTGCTCCAAGGTTCTGATGAAAAGGTTGCCTGCGAGAAGCGCGGTTGAGCGAATGCGTTTAAGCCAGCCTGATTGTCCCAGCCGCAGTTTTTGGGCGGTGTTCATTTTTGAGGCGACTTCCATGAAGACGAATATGTAGCGGTAAATTAGCAGGCTGATTTCGATGAGGACTTTTGGGAGATGGATTTTTCTGAGGCTTATGAAAATGTCAGTCATAGATGTGGTGAGTACCAGAAAGAACATTGCTGAGACGGCGCCAAG
The DNA here is from genome assembly GCA_023488835.1 of Candidatus Bathyarchaeota archaeon. Next base: position 88 of record JAMDCS010000146.1, on the reverse strand, counting down.
AACCCTAAAGAACGTGGAGAATGCCGTAGTAATGCCGTTATTGTAGATTATCCATTTAAACCAAGGAAACGCTATTTCAAAAATCGGT
>JAMDCS010000022.1 GCA_023488835.1 Candidatus Bathyarchaeota archaeon | reverse complement strand
TTCGAAGTGACATGTTCACGTACGCATGCTCCAACATGATGATGCGTGGAGACGGAAAATCAAATATTTATCTCGGTGATTCGTTAAGTCAAGCTAATCGAAATGAAGTAAAAAAACATGAACCGACTGTCGGATTTTTGAATCCACCATATTCCACAGGTGTTCCTGAATTAGAATTTGTTTATTATAATTTAGATTGCTTAGAAAAAGAACGATGTTGTGTTGCAATTGTGCCTTTAAATTGTGTTACAGCCAAAACTGGAAAAGACCACGAATGGAAGGAAAAACTGTTAGTTGAAAACACCTTAGAAGCCGTTTTTTCAATGCCCGATGCAATATTTAATCCTTCAGTGAGCACAGTAACCGCAATTATCGTCTTCAAACCAAACGTTCAACATCCAAAAGACTACGAGACATATTTTGGATATTGGAAAGATGACGGTTTCTTAAAGGTAAAGCATTTGGGCAGAGTGGATTTTTACGGAAAATGGAAAGCAATTAAAAATGATTGGATTTACAACTATAGAAACAAAAAAGAAGTAAAAGGGCAAAGCATTAAAAAAATAGTGACTGCTGATGATGAATGGTGCGCAGAAGCTTACATGGAAACCGATTACTCACTGTTAAAGAAAGAAGATTTTGAAACTGAGATTAAGAAATACGTTTTGTTTAAAGAGCTGGGGTAAAAATGCACCTTACTGAGTTAAACAAAATCTTCACCGTAAAACTTGGCAACAAATTTGACGCTAACAAAATGGATTTCGCTGAGACTGGCGATATTAATTTTATATCGCGTGATTCTAAAAATAATGGCTGTGTTGGAACAGTAAAAAAATACAACGATATTGAACCATACAATGAAGGATTAATCACGGTATCTCTAGGCGGTTCTTTTTTGCTTTCTAGTTTTGTTCAACCAAAAAAGTTTTACACTGCACAAAATGTCGCTGTCTTAACACCTCTCAGACCGATGAACTTTGGCGAAAAGATATTTTATTGCAAGTGTATTTCGATGAACAGATTCAAGTACAGCGCATTTGGAAGAGAAGCAAATAAAACATTAAAGTTTTTACAAGTCCCAGAGAAAGCACCTGATTGGATAGAAGAATATGTGGAAAAAACTGTGACCGATTTGAAAAAACCATCTATTGAAAAAGCGGTTTCTTTAGAACACGTGAAATTTGGGAGTTTTGTTTATTCCGAATTGTTTTCAGTTGAAAAAGGTAAACGTTTAGTTGTTTCAAAAACACCGAAAAAGGGTAATTGTCCCTTTGTTTCAGCGACAACCAAAAATAATGGAATAAGTGAAATGCTCGATATAGAACCCATTTTTCAAGGAAACACAATAACGGTCAGCTATGATGGAAGTATTGGGGAAGCGTTTTATCAGCCGAATCCTTATTGGGCAGTGGATAGCGTAAATGTTCTTATACCAAAATTTGAATTGAACCCATTTATTGCGATGTTTCTAATTACGTTAATAAGAAAAGAGAAGTTCCGATTTAATTATGGTAGAAAATGGCATAAAGAACGCATGGAAGAAAGCGTTATGACACTACCCATTAATGAAGCGAATAAACCAAATTGGGCTTTTATTGAAGAGTATATCAAGTCGATTAACTATTCGCGGAATCTTTGCGGTGCCTTATCACCCGATTGTTAACATGGGCAGTTAAAACCCTCTTTTATCACCCGATGTGCACCACCCAGAAGAAATTTGTTCATCACCCTAAGACGCACCAGAACCGGGCTATAGAAAAAAAGAGCAGCTAGAGTGCAAGCAATAGTTAGCCTAGAAAAGACAAGATGCGTCTTGTTGTGGTGTCATGGCGTTTGACTGCTTCAGCGTCTTTTTAATTCCTTTTTCCTTGACCTCTAACCCACGAACCTGCGCTTGGCAGCTTTCTCTAATTTTTGCTTAGCCATTTGTTGATTGATGACAAATCTTAAATGCGCTATCTACATAATGGGCTTGGGGCAGGGGAAATGCTTAAAATGAATAGATATTGCGCATTTTTGTTATTATTTTCAATTTCAATGTCTTTAATTCCGGAAGCCATGTTCTTTGCCTCGGCAGCTTCCTCAGTAACCTATAATGGAGTATTATCCTTGACTACAACGGCGATTTACCAGCCTGATCAATATAATTACCCTGACCAAAAAATAACACGTACATGTGCCATATCCTGTCCATTTTCTGACCTTACCCTCATAAGTTATGAAGCCGGACACTATTCAGGAACCATCTACAGCCAACAAGCTTCATACACTAGCGATTGGGTTATTAGCCCAGAGTCCTCGACTAGTAGCGTAGGCGTAACTCGTACCTATGCTCCTTCTTCAGGGCACACTTCAGGCACATTTATGTTACAGATTTATGGCGAAATATCCGGTGGCGTATTGACTTTCTTATTTTCCCCTTCAACATCAATTTTGCAATTACAGATAAGCACTACCAACACCTACAGCACAAGCACTTCTCCCCCAGGTGCCGCGACCGCTGTATCTTACTCTGCTCCAAGTGCCGACGCTTACCAAGTCCTGGATTCTTTTTGCAACACCGCAAGCAGCTTAGTCAATGTGCCTAAGTCCTCAACTCCTTTCCAAACAACACAAACTGTAACGTTTAGCGGTTCCAAAATTCCATCTGATTCCGCCACCAAGAGCTATGAGTGGACAGGCACAATAAGCCTAAACGTAGGCAATCAAGTGACTGAAACCTCAACGCCAATTCCAATAATTAACGACACATCCACAGATAACGGTACTAACCCTGAGCCTCCAGTTGTCACTGACACACCTACGCCAACGCCCATAGTTATTCCTTCTGTACCTGGAGCCGAAGCAGCGAACATTGCCCAAATCCAAGGCGACGTACAAATTGTAAAGGCTGGCTCAACCAATGCGGAACACATCACTGGCTCCGTTGTTTTGCATGATGGTGACACCGTCCGAACTGGACCAAATAGTCGTGTAACTATAACTTACAGCGACGGCTCAAAGTTTGATTTAAAGCCGAACAGCGAGGTAGTAATCCAAGCGACAGATGAAAGTAGCCAATCCAAGGATGTTAGCCTAAAAAGTGGATTGATCCATTTATGGGAACAAATCAAAGCCGGCGGCAAAAAATTCAAGGTACACGCGATTGATTTCGTCATGACAATCCGAGGCAGCGAACTCACAGTCGCCCTTGACGACGCTGGCGCCATAACGGTGACAGTTATCGACGGCGGTGTAGATGTGCAAAACCTCGAAACAGGTGCATCCGTAACCTTGGAGGCTGGGCAAACCCTAACAGCAACCAGCGGTGCGACTACGCAGCAAATGCAAGATACCGTTCAAACGGTCGATGTGTCATCGATTGATCGATGGTGGAATCAACCGTACCAAAACACTTTCTTTGCCGCCTCGAACATCGCAATAATCATAGCAGTTGCCATCATCCTTGTGGTGGTCGTAGTTTTGGGGGTGAAGCTAATCCATAAAAGAAGAGGATACGCCGACAGCGCAACTCCTCTTCCCCCTCCTCCCCCGCCACCCATTCAAAAAATCCCACGTCCACCTCAAGTAAAAAGCAACAGCAAAGGCTATTCTTAACTCTCGACGGCTTAATCTGGTTCAACCTAAACGGTAATTTTGAACCTTTCGTCTAGCTATTTTTGACTTAACAAGCAACAAAAAGAAAAAGAGATTGATTTTATCTTACGAAGTCGTCGAAGGTCCAGAAGTGGTCTTCTTCTTGGATAACGATGTCTTCGAACATGCGTCTTGTGGTTGTATCGCCGCGTTTGAGTGCTTCAGCGATGATTTGGCGGTAGAGCGTTATTGCGCTGCTTTCCAGTGCGTGGTCCAGAACTAGAAAGTCTTGGGCTGTGTTGCCGACGACTGGAAGCGGGTCAGGTTTCCATGTGGCTTCGCCCTCAAGCAGATAGATGCGTTCGCTGATTTTTTCTAAGTGGTCCATTTCAGCCATGAAGATTTCTTTGAGGATTTTGCTTACGACGCCAGCTTTGTTGGTTTCGGTGATGGCTTCAAGCGCTGTGTTCTTCATTCTAAGCTCTAGGAAAGCTGCTTTTTCATGCTGGTTTGTGTACTGGATTATCCCCGTGATTTCGGCTGAGACCGCCTTGTTTAGGAGGGTAAAGTAGTCGTCTGTGTATATTTTGCGCCACTCCGGCAGAGGCACCTTGCTCTCGGTTTCTTTTTCGTCTTGGAACTTTGTGTATTCTTGGAACTTGAACAGGTGACCTTCTTCTTCACCATAGATTTTCTCGAAGAGTTCCCGTGTTTCCCAATCGCCCATTTTCCCCGCGGTTTCGATGATTTGGCGGTAGAGAACTAAGGCTTCTTCTTCAGCTTTCAAGCCCAATTTGGCAAATTCGCTGATTCTATCGCCAATGGTGACCTTGCCTGATTTGGTTGTTGCTTGTCCCCCAAGATAGTAAATGCGCTCCATTATGGAGGCAGCATGCTTCATCTCTTGGATGGAGATTTCTCTTAGGAACTTGCCAACCGCATCATAGGTGGTTTTGTCTAAAAGGATGTTTTCGGGGATGGTTCTTCGTACAAGTTTTTCCATTTTCGCATGTTGCAGAATGTACTGGAGGGAAACTTGTATTTCGCGTTCGACTGCCTTGTTTAAAAGGTCTATATAATCTGGTGATATTTTGACAGCCATTTTATAATCACAACTTGCAACAAAAAAGGAGAAAGCACTTAGATATAAGATTTTTTATAACTACAAAATCGAGGAAAATAACGCTCTGAGCGAACTATTAACAGCGGTTATTTTTTCCATTGACCTGAGGACCATTTAGTGAAAGATGTGGGCGTAACCTTGATTATCGGCACATCTCCTTCTTTCCAGCTGCCATCCGCAGACTGGTATTCAGGGTACTTTTCTTTGAGAAGGTCATGTGCATAACGGTATTCTTTGCCATTCCAAAGAAGCTCTGCTTCGCCCTGTACACGGATGCCCTTTATGGTGGACCAATTCTTTTCGTCATAGTCATCAAAGACCAGTGACACTTGCGGGTTTGCCTCTATATGCTCCAGCTTGGGCGTGTCAGGGTCAGATGCTATGTAAATGTTTGCACCGTCAAAAACAGGCCAAACAGGCCTCACCACTGGCTCGCACTCTTCGGTTGACGTTGCTAGGCGGCAAACTGGTAACTGTTTAATAAATGCTATATCGGACTTTGAAAGTTTAATCCCCATTCAGGCACCAACACGATTTCTTGGCTACAGGAAAAACCTGTATGTGAATAGTAAAACAGGTCAACCTTTTAAACTATGAGGAAAAGACCACAAATGGCTTACAGAAAACAAAAAATAGCCGAGCACTTACAATCTACAGAATGCAGGCAAAACACGGCACAAATTTTAGCGCGTGCGGGATTCCCCAAGCCTGGTATGGGGCAGGCCTGCTAAGTCTGTGGTCGAAAGGCCGCGTGGGTTCAATTCCCACATCCCGCGCCAATCCAATTACTTTTAATGGCTCTAAATAAAAAATTAGTATAAAAAACATTTTCACTTAGCAATAGTTTGATTTTAGTTAGCGGTTGCGAACAATTGTTCAGCCCAGTATTAATAACCTATTAATTGTGCTTTTTACATATTTATAGGAAACATACTTTCTACTGGACGTGGCGTTTACGGGCACAAACGATAAAAACGGTTCAAACAAGCATACCTCTTTTGACAGTAAAGTTTCTCAAGAGTTTCCAATTGTTGGAATTGGCGCTTCTGCAGGCGGCCTAGAAGCCTTTAAGGTGCTGCTTGAATGTTTGCCCGTTGATACAGGTTTAGCTTTCGTAATAATTCAACATCTCGCCACAGGCCAGGAAAGCATGCTAACCGACATTCTCTCAAGATTCACCAAAATGCTCGTTTTCCAAGTGGAAGATGGGATGCACGTTGAACCCAATTATGTTTATGTGATTCCGCCTGGGTCAACCATGACTTTAGAAAGTGGCTTTCTAAAGCTCAACCCAAAGGGTAAATCTCTAAGACCCATCGATGCTTTCTTGAGTTCTCTTGCAATGGAACGGAAAACGCAAGCTATCGGGATTGTGCTTTCAGGAACAGGAACTGATGGAACCGAAGGGCTCAAAGCAATTAAAGCTGAAGGAGGAATCACGTTCGCACAAAATCCAAACTCCGCCCAGTACACAGGCATGCCTCAAAGCGCCATATCAGCCGAATCCGTCGATTTCGTTCTCTTCCCAGATAAGATTGCAAAAGAGCTTTCAAAAATCGCCAAGAACCCTCAGTTGGTTCGGGTCGAAATAGAAACTCAGGAGCCTAAAACCAAGAAAGAAACAGGTTTACGAAGAATCTTTACACTATTAAAATCTTCATTCGCCGTGGATTTCACTCACTACAAAGAAACAGTCATAAATAGGCGAGTTACTCGGCGCATGGTAATTAATCACGTAGATAACATAACCAAATATGCGGAATACCTAGGAACGCACCCTGCTGAACTGCAAGCATTGTTTGACGACATGCTAATCGGTGTAACAAGCTTCTTTAGGGAAGCCGATACGTTCTTGATTTTGAAGGAAAAGCTGTTTCCTGAACTTTTGAAAAACAGAGTGCCTAAAGAACCTATCCGCATCTGGATTCCAGGCTGCTCCACAGGCGAAGAAGCTTACTCTTTCGCCGTTGCATTGCAAGAATTCCTCGAAGAAACCGGCACCAAGGATGTACAGGTTCAGATTTTCGGGACAGATGTAAACGAAAAGAACATCAATAAAGCCCGTCAAGGAATATACCCCAAGAGCATAGAAGCGGACGTCTCGGAAATTCGGCTCAAACGATTCTTCACCAGTTTCAACGGCAGTTATCAAATTGCCAAGTCCATCCGCGACATTTGCGTATTCGCGAAACAGGACTTAACTGCAGACCCGCCTTTCTCCAACTTGGATCTCGTCAGCTGCCGAAACATGCTTATCTATTTTGACTCGCAGCTTCAAGAAAGAATAGTGCCCATCTTACATTACGCGCTCAAGCCAAACGGATTTCTAATTCTAGGCGAATCAGAAAGCATCGGCAAATTCACTAACCTCTTTGAACAAATAAACAAAAAAGGCTTCGTATATACAAAAAAGAAAGCCCAGCCCCGCGTTGATTTTGGCTTTGAAGCTTCAGTTCCCTATAAAGGAAAAACAGGTCCTAAGGAACCTATGAAAAAGGACTCGTTCACACTTCTACGTGAGGAAGTGGATCGGCTACTAATAACGGAGTATGTTCCTGCAGCATTGTTAGTTAACGGTAACCTTGACATACTTGTTTTCCGGGGAAATGTCACGCCTTATCTTTCGCCCGAATCAGGGCAAGCCAGTTTGAATGTTGCAAAGATAATCCGAAAAGAGCTAAGGCCAGAAGTCCAGACAGCCGTTTACCGAGCAAAAAAAGATAACAAACCCGTCAAAGAAGAGGCAATACGATTTCAATATGGTGAGCAGTCGAAGACAGCTAATATTCAAGTCATGCCCATGCGTTCATCACAATACGAAGAGCCTTTCTTCCTTGTTTTGTTTGAAGATGTGAGTTCAGCGGCTGCGCATCTTCGTAAATCAATGGAGCTTACAGCTACGCCTGAAGGGCGCGAGAACGTTAAGGACAGTCAAATTCTTGAGCTTAAAGACGGGCTTTATTGATGTTCTTTTCGTTTACATCTGTCCCGAAAATCTGAACCTGTACATCCTTGGTGCCGGTTTCTTCGAG
>JAMDCS010000045.1 GCA_023488835.1 Candidatus Bathyarchaeota archaeon | reverse complement strand
TTCAAAACCTACATTGCAAAAGCCTCCAAACGGCTCCACAGCAGACGGGTGATTGTGTGTTTCAACCTTCGCAGCTATTCCGTAGCCCTTGTCGAATTTGACGATGCCTGCGTTGTCCTCAAAAACGCTGACGCACCAGGGCGCCTTGATTTGTTTGGTGGCTTTTGCAATGTAGGTTTTGAAGAGGCTTTGGATTTCTTTGCCGCCTAGTTGGATTTTGCCTTTAAACGTTTTGTGGCAGCAGTGCTCACTCCACGTTTGGCTTATTGTTTGCAACTCCACATCGGTAGGGTTGCGTTTTTCTTTCTTAAAATAAGCTTTAATATTTTTTAGTTCCTCTGAACTGAATCCCAAGGCAAGCTCGCTGTTGATTTCGGCAAGCTGCTGAGGCGTGGCTTTGGCTATGGGGAATTCTAAGACTTGGCTATTTTTGCGTTGGGTGTAGAGGTTAGCGTTCATTTGGCTTCAACGACGCTTATGGTGTAGTTGTCTTTGGTTGGGTTTGCGAGTAGGCGTTTGCTCATTTCTTCAGCTTTTGCCTTGGCTTCTTTTGCCGAGGATGCGTCAAGGGTTACGGTGTAGACTTTGCTAACATCCACCGCTTCTACTTTGTAGCCGAGTTCCACAAGTAAACGTGCAGTGGTTTCGCCTTCCGGGTTGCTGTGTCCGGGTTTGAGGCTGACCTCTATTTTTGCAGCGTATTTCATAAGCCTTTAAATTAAGCATCGGGATTTAAACGCTTTCGTCAAGAAAAATGCAATACTTTACGTTAAAACCATGTGTTTGTTCTGGTATTCTACTTCAACCACTCTTTCTTTGTTGGTGACTTTGCCTATCCGCTGGGGGTTCATGCTGTCGTGCTCCAGCGTGTTCATGGCTTTGTCAATGTCTGACTTGTCAACGATTATTCCAAAACCCCAGCCCATGTTAAACGTCTTAAACATCTCCTCGTCTGTTATGGTGTAGCCTTGTTCAGCCGCGGTTTTCTGGATTAAGCCAAAGATTGGTTGGGGCTTAAAGTTGTTGAACTTAAAGCCAATGCCCGGCGAGTAGTTGGTTAGGTTGTTGAATTTGGTGAATGCGTCTCCTGTTATGTGGACGGCAGCCTTGACTTTGACTTCACGAGCAAGCTTGAGGAGTGGTTTAACGTAGATTTTGGTGGGTTCCAAAACTTCAAGGGCAACTTCTCTCTCCAAGCCTTCAGGCACGTCGTTTGGCAGGTATTTTCCACCCCACTGCTTGAAAAGAATTTTCCTAACCAACGTGATGCCGTTGCTGTGCACGCCGCTGCTGGCTAAACCGATGATTGGGTCGTCTGGTTTGATGCCCTCGCCAGTTATGATTTCTCGGCGTTCCACCTTGCCTACCGAGGCTACGACCATGTCAAAACCAGCGTTTTCTGTTAAGCCTTTAATTATTTCGGCGACATCGCCTGTTTCTCCGCCTGTAACGGGGCATTCAGATTCATTTGCGCCTTGGATGATGCCTTTTAGCCATGTGTTTACAAGTTTGGGTTCGCTGGCTTGAGCATGAATATTATCCGCTATCGCTAAGGGTTTGGCGCCTGAACGAATTACATCATTGACAGCCATTGCTACTGCGTCGATGCCTATGGTGTCGTATTTTTGTGCCAGTTGCGCTATGAGAACTTTAGTGCCTACTCCCTCGATGACTAGGTCCAAGAAGGTGTTTTCGCCTATGGGAAAGATGTTTCCGTACGGCAGATGCATTACGCCGCTAAAGAGGCTGTGTTTGTAGGTTTCCTGCAGGGTTTTTAGCTGTTTTTTGGACTCGACGCGTTGTTTGCGGTTTACGCCTGCATCATCATAGGTGTAGTTTTTGGGCATAGGTATGTTTTCTCCTTGCACGCTAAATGTGTAGGCTGCTGCCTGATAATTATTTTGTTTGCAAACCCCGAAATTGTGAGTTAGGCAAGGTAAAGTTTTTGTGCTTTGCAAGGCTGATTATCTCTTGATTAGTGTGCAAGTTCCCAAATATCACATCTACATAGAATACGCCGAACCAGATTACTCCGGCATCCGCTTCAACGTTCCCCAAGAGGAACTCGTGCGCACCTTCGCAACACCCTTCACCCTCGGTCAACCCTTCTGGTTTATGGGCAAACTTCTCAACCCCCATAAAGTCATCAAAGCAGTCATCTTCTGGTCCTACGAAACAGCCGACAAACTTACCCTGCCTAACCAAGAAAGACTTGTAGCAGCCAAAGACAAAAAATACCTCCTCGAAAGCATCCTCAAAGGCAAAGTCAAAGGAGTTTACCTCTGCACCGAAAAATTCTTGTCCTCAACCGAAAAAACCATGGCGTCAAACCAATTAGCAAAGTCTGTTTCAGGGGATATGCGGCGCAGGATTTTCGTTGTATCTGGCTCAGACGATGAGATGAGGCATGCCCTCACTAAGGCTTTGACCAAGCTCTGGCTTGTACCCGTGATTATGTGTGAAGAGCCAAGTCAAGGCAGAAAAATCGTTGAACACTTCACAGAATACGCCGACGTTGGTTTTGCCGTGGTTTTGCTGTCACCTGATGATTTTGCGTATGACAAGGCTGAATCACCTGCAAAACGCAAGCTTAGACCCCGACAGGACGTGGTTTTCGAATTTGGTTTCCTGTTAGGTAAGCTTGGCAAGGGCAATGTGCTTGTCTTCTACAGGGAATGCGCAAACTTTGAGGTCCCAACCGATTTTGACGGCGTAAAAGTCACAGCCTTCGACGACCGCGACAGCTGGAAGCTTGCTCTCATACGTGAACTCACCAACGGCGGATACACTGTCGACGCTGACAGATTTCTAAAATAAACTCATCAACAAATCTGTCATAAGGTTGATAGTAAAGTTTCTATATCAAATGAACTATCCCTATGCAATAGCTACTGCGCTCTGCAAGAAAAGTTTGCGGTTGTAGTCTAGTTCGGTAGGACTGCAGCTTCCCAAGCTGTCGACTCGGGTTCAAATCCCGGCAACCGCACCACTCACATAATCATTGTTTTTGTCCGCATTCAGGGCAAAAATGCGCTGCCTCTGGGATTCGGGTTTTGCATCGAGGGCAAATTTTAAGTACGGTCGGGGTTGTCAGTGGTGTTCCGCAGAAGTTGCAGTAGTTAGAGGCCGAAGCCACTTGTGACTCACACTTGGGACATGTCAAACATTTAGAATAAGCTGGAACAGGAACCATAATGAACGCTGAAAGAATAATTCAACACCACACAGAATAGCTGCAAACCTATCTTTATCTTTTTTGTGAACTGTTGCAGGTCGGATGCAGTCACACAACATTATTAGCCTTAACCCGATTGTTCTTTTGGTGAAAGTTTGGGTAATTCTGTTCCCGATAACGAAGAAAACGCTAAACTATGTTTATGTCCCATTTGCCCAACATACAAGAAATCGAATTTAAGCAACAATGTTTTTTGTGCAAGAGGAAAAGCCACAGAAAAAGTTAAAGTTGATAGCTGTTTATGTCCGACTTGTTCAGTGTTTAAGAAGTATTCGCTCGACCAAATGTACTACTGCGTAAAAGGAAAATCCATCGATATCCAAGCGTAACTCCCCTTCTTAACTTGTTTTAGGTAAAGTTTTCTTGTAAACGATAGCTACTGCCATAACCGTTAACATGGCAAGTGTTAGGATTTGTATCGTTAGAAATTCGGGAACGGTTGGGGTTGAACTTGAATTCAGGGTAGAGGTTGGGCTTGGAGACAGCGTGGGGGTCGGCGTAAGCGAGTTTGTTGGAAGTGGAACGGTTGTTGGAGTAGGAATTGGTGCTGCTTCCTGATAGAGCGTATGCAAAACATCAGCTATGCTGTTGACTGCTAAATTGAGTGATTGCCCGCATCTGCTACTGAAAGTCGGGTTGTTCCAATTGTAATTGTCATCCATCCAAACGCATGTTAAATGGTTGTTCCCGCCAAAAGTCGTTTCATAAGCAATGTTTACAGCGACATTGTAAGCTGATAGGGTAGTGAGGCTGCCATCGTATGAAAGGTAAGTGTTAAAGTTGCTCGTGTAGCTTGTGGTTCGAGTATTCACATAATCTTCATAATCGCTATGATGGGTTTCACTTCCCCAAGCTGTCGATGAACCCATAACATGCCCAAAAACAGCCAAATCCGCAATGTAATGGGTCATTGTTCCAGCGGTTTTCGCTGCATCAGCATAATTTTTAGCTTTCAGGAAGTTTAACGCCAAATTATATTCTGAGTTTGCTCTTTGTGCAGAAGCATTATCCGTTAAAGCTCCAGCGGCTGAATAGTAAACATGGTGTTTTGTGGTGTCGCCTATGCCATCTGAAGCATGACTGTTGTCGGGTAGTTCGGTGCCGTAGAGGTATGCTGCAAGGTTGTCGGTTATGTACTTTTTTTCCTGTGTAGGCAAATAATCCAATGCATGCTGTGCAATCCAGTCGTGTGTGCCATACTTTGGCTGCGCTGGGTTGTCGGAGTAGCCGTTGTTGCTCCAGCCTAAAGCCGGCTGCACACCGAGCAGTAAAACAGATATGCAAACGATAATCAGGATGGGCTTTGTTAACTTCAAATTGTCTGCTCCAACTTGCCAGTTTAACGCTGTACCCTTAAATGTCTTATCCAAAAAGTTGCAATCAGAGTCACCCGAAGGTTCACTTGGCGTTTGACTCCATATATGATGGAGGGGGCAGGTCACTTGAGAGGTAGAGGTTTGCCCAAGCAAATTCTGAAGCAACAAAGCAAGCGCCCAAGCACATGATGAAAGAGCCAAAGTATTTCTCCACAAGCGCGGTTAAAAAATTGCTTCTTCATTATGAACGCATGTTACTCCACCATTTTAGGCTCTGCAAATGTTGAGGCTATAAATAGGGGGGCTATAGTTTTTTCCGAGCACTAGACATCAGGGCAGATTGATTATTTTAGGATTTTGAAGATTACGTATCGGTCGTTTGAGTAGATTAGTTGTAGGAGTTTGCTGTGGATCATTTGGGTGTCTAGGTGGTTTCGGTCGTAAACGATGAAGCCTATGTTGTTTTCTTTGATGTAGTCAGTGTAGTCTCTTGCTGACACGGTGAATTCGGCTGTTTTAAAGTTAAACAATCCCTGCAATACGTCAGGCTGCAGCGTCGGGAAGCTGTTTTTTGACATAGTGAGAACTTGGTATGAACGCGAAGCAGTCTGGTTCACGTTTAAGTCGTTGAATTGGTACTGGAACCTAACCGCGTCAATTTGCCTTTTTTCCAAGGCGCCGATGTTTCCCCAATCGGGCAAATCATTAAACTTAAACGCGAAAGCTAAACCGTTCGTGTCATCATAAAGGCCTATGTAATTATCCTTTAAGTTTGTATTTGCAAAGCTGGCTACTGCCCAATCCGTTCCATGAACGGTTTTTATGGGAGATGGTGCATCCCATGGGTTTACCCAATCCAGCAACTGAGGGATTTGGGCTTTGTCAAAGTCATATTTGAGGTCAAAGAAAGTGCTCAGATAAAGTGTCGCATTGGAGATTTCGTGCTTTAAAGGTGTCAGGGTCCAAGAAACATTGAGTGGGTAACTGGTGTTTTCTACTGTCACCGTTTTTGTTAACGCAGCATAGTCGTTGGAGTAGATGAACTCTATTTTCTTTGGCGAACTTTGCTCATCAAAAAATATTTGTTTACTTAAACTTGAGAGAGCAAGCTTGTAGTCAATGCCGTTTACTGTGTACGAGAGAAAGTCGCCGGTTCCTGAAGAGAAAGAAACCCTGTTCCAAACCTGGTCAAATGAGACATAGGTTTCGTCGGCGATGTCGCCTTCTGCCTCGTAAGCTCTAATAAGAGTCTGCGGATGCTCAATTTCATACGATAAGCTCAAAACTGACTCGGCAATTTCGTTTCTCTGCACGGTTGGGTCTGTTTGCGCTATAACGCTTTTGCCTGAAAACTCTTGGAACCAAAAGCCCGGAATCTCCGTTGCCACGACCTTGCTGTTTCCAGGGTAGTTTGCGTTGAGCCAAACTCCAGCATCGTAGGCTTTTATGTCTGTGGTTGAATAGTAAACGCTGGCTTCCATAATTTTCCCGTACACTATGTCGGAACGGTAAACAAGCATCAAAGACAGCAGTATAATTATGGAGACAGTGGTTATCTTTAGCCAATTTTTTCTAAACATTGCTTTGTTTTTGACATAGAAAACTGAGGACTTGTCTGCCAAGAAGACAATAGAAACAGCCGCTAAAACTACCATAAAAGGCGCCAAATAGTAGATAAACCAGCTAAAGGGCATGTAAAAACCAATAAGGTAGGATTCAGCGAAGAAAAACGGAACAAAGAAACTAAGCATCAATGTGACAAAGAAAATCATTTTCTTTTGCTTTTTTAATATATAGTAGGAGACAAAAATGCCTGCTAAAGCAAAGAAGAATATGAAGCCAAAATTAATCATGAAAGCATTAAAACTTGCAGACGGAATCTGATACGCATAGGTTTTTACCGCAAAAAACACGTACTCGATAACTAGGTCAAGGTAGCCAATCATGGCTTGGAAGTAATAGAGGAAGAACGCTATTCCTCCTCCTAAAATTAGCGCCATTACAACTTTAAGGTAGGCACCTTTCGATTTTATCAACATGAAAATCAGCACAGGTGGCATTATAAAGATTGTAAGGAACGCGGCAAGCTGATGGGACAAAACAACCCCGAAAGCCACCAAAAAAGTGACCACAAGATATCCAAACCGCTCTATTGCTAGCGGTGTGTAGAGAAATACTAAGAACATAAAGGCTAAAGCGAGAACGGTGGTGTAGCCGCCGAATTGGTTAACTTCGTACATGGGAAAACACATCAACAGCAGAACAGCGGCGACAGCTCCGACTTTTTTGTTAAAAAATTTACTAGCCAGCAAATACACAGAGAGAAACAGAAGCCAATCAACTATTACAGCTGAAAATTTAACTAAAAAAATAAATTGCCCAATGTCAGCTGCCCCACTTAAAGAAATGAACATTGCAAGCACAATCTCGTAGAGCGGTGGTGTCCACCCCAAGTTCACCAAAGGAATCTTACCCGTATTTAGGAAGATTTGGGCTTTTTCCAAGTGAACCGCAGGGTCATTTCCTAAAACCACTCCATTCATCGAAATGAGGGTGTAGAAGATGGCAAAGATAAGCAGAGAGAAAATAGTTATGAAGGCGACTTCGATTTTTTTCTCTTTAGACATATCGCTTATCGAGGCGAAGGTGCTCACCCGTTTTGATTGAGGTTGCCATTTACCTTAAAGATTGCAACTTCTGTATTAATAAACACAAGGCTAAACGCGGGGTCCCGAAGGAACTTCGGGTACATTTCAGGAACACGGCAGGCAATGTAGGAAACATCATAGCCTTTCATGTCTAATCGGTAGTTAAACACCTGTATCCAGTCTTTTGTATCGTCAGGGGTTTGGGGACCCAAGTTAGCAGCCATTAAACCGGTGAAGAAATTGTCTTTTCTTGTTTCGCTGCTGTAGATGCTGGGGTCATTATCGGCTGAGTAAGCGCTTGCTGAAATCTCGATTTTACCTTGGGATTCACCGTTTAAGCAATACTGCATCTTTACGATGGCGGGTGATCCAGTTAAAACCGATTGACTGTAGGGTTTTGTGTTAAAGATTAATTGTCCAAACACCTTCACGCCTTCATCTAACATGCCGATGGTACTATCATCGCTATAGGGTATTTGTTTTCCTTTACTTTGCACATCTATATCCACCCAATCTAAAGAAACCCCTGGAACAGTGCTGTCTATGGTGGTTGTCAAGTTAACAAAACGTAATCCCTTATAGATGGTGGTTAACTGTGTGTAGTTGAAGTAATCATTGCCCCTGACCACAGTTATGGTGGCGTGTTGAGAATCATTTTCCATCTGCAA
>JAMDCS010000024.1:1505-7934 GCA_023488835.1 Candidatus Bathyarchaeota archaeon | reverse complement strand
GGTGTAGTTATGCCTTGGCAGCTTTTGCTGCTTTTGGGGCTTTTGCAGGTTTGGTTTCTGCTGCGGGTTTTGCTTCTGGCGCAGGCTCAGTTACTGCAGGTGCAGGTGCGACTGGAGTGGCTGCGGCTGGTTTAGGCTCAGCTTTGAAGGTTTCAACGAATTTTGTTTCAGCCAATTCAGGGACGAATTTTTGGATGTCCATGGCTATGCCGCGTTTGGCGATTTGTATGCCTTCGACATAGAAGGTTTCTTCAGGCATGTCTATGGTTAAGTCGTTGCCTTTTATGGTTAGTTTGAATTTGTCTTGTTCGACTACTGGTACTCTTCGGTGGACTATGGCGCCGATTTTCTCTGTGGTCTTGTCAAGTTTGTTTGTTATTGTGACTTCGTAGATGAGGGTTCTTCCTGCTAACGGAGCATTGAAGTCAAGTAAGACTCTTCCTGCGCCGACGGAGCGTATGGTTGCATTTTTTCCTTGGAATTCTATGCGTGCACCGACTACGGGGTTGATTTCTTTTGCATAGAGTTGCTTGATTGAGACGCGTTTGATTTTTTCTGGGTCACGTTGTCCGAAACCTTTTTCAGGTGAAATCTCCACTGTGCCCGGCTTGTTTACTTCCATTGTAGTTAATGCGTCGTCTAGGGCTTTTAGGACCCAGCCTTCGCCAACAACGACGAGTTCAGGCTCGTGGATTTGTCCTTCTTTGTGAAGATGCTCTTTTTTAGCGACATCCTCTTTTGTTGTGTCGAAAACTTCGTTTGTTTCCTTAACTTTCGCTACATAGTCAATTAATATGAAATCTCCTTTTTGTAGGGTCATCTTGAATCATCCTTTGTCTTGACGGGGAACTTTAAGTTTCAAACGCGCATAAAAACTTTGTCTAAGCACAGGACTTAAGTTCCTGTCGCGCGCGCCTTTGCGGGTTCAAGTCCCACCCCTTGGCACCAAACTGCCTTTTTTTCCTTGCAGTTTGTAGCAATCTTAAAATGCTCCCTCACCATAGATGTTTACGGTGATGTATACGTCGAAAAAAACAACCATAATCTTGCGCGATGACGTTTACCAAACGCTAAAAGAGACAGCCGGCGCCCGAAATATCTCCAACGAAATTAATAAAATTCTTCTTGAGCATTTTGGGAAAACCGAAAGCATGTTTGGCACCATGAAAAAAACCGATACTGCTGACCTCAGAGACCACAAGGATCGTTGTCTATGAAATACGTCATCGACTCCTATGCTTGGATTGAATATTTTGTGGGATCAAGAATAGGCGAGACAGTTAAACCGCTTATCGAAAACTCCGAAGAAAAAATAACTCCCACGATTTGTCTGGCAGAAGTATACGCTAAAACCCTTAAAGTGGAAAGTCAAGAACTTGCTGAAAAGCAAAAGACCTACATCAAGGAAAAAAGCGCACTTGTCTCTCTCGACGAAGCAATTGCAGTGGAATCCGCTAGGCTAAACGTTCGAATGAAAAAAGAAATTGATGGATGGGGCCTAGCTGACTCAATTGTTTACGCCACCGCAACCATAAAGAAAGCGGAAGTAGTAACTGGAGACGAGCACTTCAAGAAACTCAAAAATGTATTGTTCATAAAATAACTTTGCTCAATAGGCAAAAAAAGTTGCAATTTTTCCATCATACAAAATAAGCGATAGAACGCCGTTAGTTCTTGTTCTTCCATAGTAGTTGTTGCTGAAAGGCTCCTATACACAACAACTTCCAGCAGGTTGTGCGGTCTTTTGCTTTTTGGCATCTGGGTCTAATTTGGTTTGCAGAATGGTTGTGCAGGTTGCCACAAGCAGCAGGACAGCCAAACCTCAAACTGCCCTGACCTAGCTTCGATTTTTTTCTATACCCCCTTTTATGTCAGTAGATCAAAATTTTGTTTGTTGCCTAGATGTTTTTTTCTCTTTATGTGGGTTTGGCGGTGTTAGAATACCCACAAGACAGCAAGTGAGGGCGTTTGCTTTTATTGTTTTCTTTGTTTTTCTTTGTCTGTTTCGGTGTGGGGCAAGCGTTTTTCTCCACACGCCCTACATAGCGTCATGTTGAAAGGGGAAGGTTGTGGATGTGGAGGCATGTAGAGTTTGTTTTTTTATCCCACAAGCACCCAACAGCGCAGCGCAAACAGCCTCAAGCAAAGCCTACCATAACAGCTCCATTCGCTTTAGGTTTAGGCTTTGCTTTGATGGTGGTTGCTTCTACACTTTTGTTCATTGGTGTTTTTTCAGTTTTTGTAATGATATATAGAATCGGGAAAGAGCCAGAGTGATACAAAGGAAATAATTCAAACCGACTTTTAGCTTAAGGAATTCCTTCCTTAGAAGTTACTTCTATTTCAATCCTTATCGGCGTTTTGTCAAAGGTTCCTTAAAACGTAACACTACACCAGTGCCTAACTCTTCTATTGCTTTTATCAATTTGTATTTTGAAAAACTTTGGCTATATGTTCCCTTTCAGGCGAAATAGACTTCATTTTAGCCCTCTGTATTCAATTTAAATTAAGATATATTAAAAAATTAGTCCCAGAAACAAGAAAGAGAGCATACCCACTCGTCATCGCTGGGGAAAACAGACGATTGTTTGTAATCTAAATAAACGAATTGTAATCATTCATAGTGGTAGTAGTGACCCTCATAAGAGATATGTTGAAGCCACTCTTCGAATGGATGCCCATCCAGAGCAAACACAATCTCCTTAAGACGGGGGATTATGAACGAATGTATTTTCTTTTCAAGCTCTGCAACGCCTTGTTTGGATTTAGTTCTAAACATCAGCAGTTCAAGTTTGTCATCCTTGAGTGTATGTATAAAAAAAATTGAGCAATATGCCTTGGCATCCCTACCAGTAATCATGTGATAATATTTTGACTTAAACTTCCTTTCCTTCAACTCGTGTTTTTTCATCTCCATAATGCCCTGCTGCGCTTAGCTCAAAATCATATGGTGGCTCGACTTTAGCAACAATATTTCGTATGGTCTTCTCATCTACTCCTAATAGCTGTAACATTTCAATCCTTAACAAATTTTCACGTATTTTTGGAGGACTTTTGCCTTTAAAGTAACTTGCGTTTTGTCTCTTCTTTTTTTCAATAGCCCTGTACAAATCGTTTATGTGACAACCGCAAGGTCCGTTATTCCTTCATCATCATTCGTATGATTACAATTAGGGTAAAGACACCAAGGTAACAAGTTAGACACCTATGTCTTATTTCCAGCGTTACAGATATTAGAATTTCGCTTTACGGATTATAGGTCGTAGTGTAAATAACAATAGTTTCTACTTGTATTATCCAAGTTTCTTTTTAATAACTCTTGCTAACGTGATAAGGCTTGTCTATATACCGAAGCCACAAAAGCTTGAAAAATTATTTATTTTTGCCTTCGTTTTGTTTTAACTGGTAAACCGCATATTCGAATGCATGGCTTACATCTTTAAAACGTTTACATTCTATCTGCTGGTTTATCCAATCCATCAGAGTTTTGTCGATAGTAATGGACCGCCTAATTTTTGTCATAGCATCTATAATGTTCCACGCATGATTTTATCCTTAATCCCACGCAAGCACCATTTATAATATAAGTGGTGCAGTTGTAACCGTAAATAATAAATTAGGTGATAAACTAACTACTTAACTAAGGTCTAACCGATGACTTCTGAAAGTTCATGCATAGACGTAACGGGCAAAACACCTACTGAATGCCAAAAAATCTTTGCGGAAAACATGGAGCTACCATCAACGCAATTTATCAAAAGGATAGAAGGCAAAAACATTTACTACATTTTCCGACCAAAGGACTGGGAAACTGTACCGCTTAACAAAATTTAGGTTTTGCCCATTCAGAATGCTTTAGGGAATATTCAAGTGACTTTGCTTGGATTTTTTCCCATTAGGTTTCGTGATGTCAAATATACCAGGCATTTTCATTTGACTGATTATTTTCATTAAAAGATAGCTGTTCGAGGATGGTTGTGCATATGTTTAAGCAGTCTTCACAGACATTATGTCCGTATCTGAATAGGTGGATTTTTTTGGTTGCTTTGCAGATGTCACATGTTCCCTCTTTGGTTCCTATAAGAAAGGTGTGGTTTGAATAAGTAGCATCGTCAGTTTCATGAGTACATTTTGTAGGTAGCTTTGGTTCAGTTTTAAGTGGTTGCTTCAAGCATACTTCTCCTAAGCGAAATAAACGGTGACCATTGCCAATGAGGCATAACTACATTAATAATTTATCATAAATATCGAAGAAACAAGCAGCATGTTTGAGTTAAAAAGACAACAAGAACTAAATCGACTGCTGGTTTGCAGATAGCAAAAACCCCCAATCTCCTAAGTCGGAAACAATTAAAGTTGCCAACGACTATACATTAGTAGGGCAAAAGCAAAAAATAAAAAATAATTCTTCCGCACATTGGCTCTTCCTCGAAGTTCAGTATGGGTAGAGCACGAGCACCAGCCTCCTGAGTTATGGCAAAAGTTCAAATTCCTTCTCTCTATCCAAAAAGACAAACCCATCATTTACAAGGATTACATGCGTTCTCAAAAAGTGGTTTTGCCCCAAAAAAAACAGGTTGTGAACTAAAGGATGACGAAAAAATCGCGTGTCCCGCCAATATTTAAAAAAGCCGTATCGTACTTTTTTACCAAGCCAGCGACAACCATGTACCCCTATGTTAAGCCTCAGTTGCCCGATAACTTTCGAGGTAAACCGGTATTTGATATTCAGCTTTGTATCGGTTGCGGGTTGTGCAACAAAGAATGCCCATCAAAAGCAATTGAAATGGTTGAGATCGAAAAAGGAAAAAGACGCCCCCAATTCAGACTTGACAAATGCATCTTCTGTTACCAATGTGCCGAAACCTGCCCCAGAAAAGCCATCGAGAACTCAACCTTCTACGAGTTGGCCACGATGGATAAATCCTCATTGATTATGAAGCCTTAGCCAATCCTCCGAAAGGTTGAAGCTTAACGGACCTTGAAGCACACTTAAGCATTTACCTGCTTTTTTACAGCTTAACTTTAAGTGCTTTAAATAAGGGGGCTATAGAACTCTCCGAGCTATTGATTTCACAGAACAAGTGTTTTATTTTACATATTTACGGCAAAATTGACCATTCAGGCATGTTACAGCCCGCTTTTAGGACAAGGGTTTTCTCCTCAGAGTGCAGTTAACTTAAAGAACAAGCAGCAAATATACTAAGCACTCGCAAACTAAAAACGGGGAAAGTGGTGTAGGCTACAAGTGGCTCAAGCAACCTTTGAAGAAATAAGCGCATCAGACTTTTTCTACCGAAACCGAGACATCGCAGGCTTAACAAACCCTTCACGCGCCATCTTCGTAGCCATACGAGAAATCGTAGAAAACTCTTTAGATGCAGCGGAGAGCCAAAAAATTCCGCCAGACGTCTACGTCCGTTTATCCTACGAAGGAGAAGCCACCAAAGAAACCCAAATCTACAAACTCCGCGTTGAAGACAACGGCAGCGGAATTCCCCCCCGATTCATCCCCTCAGCCTTTGGCCAAGTGCTCTACGGCAGCAAATACAAGCTCAAACAGGCAAGAGGCACGTTTGGCTTAGGCGGCAAAATGGCAGTGCTCTACGGACAAATAACAACCCACCAACCAGTTTTTGTAACTTCAAGCACTGGTCAAGAGAAAATTTACAGTTTCAAATTAATGATTGATATCCAGCGGAACAAACCCATAATTTTAGACCGCAAAGTCCTCATCAACAAGGATCATTGGCGTGGAACCATCGTTGAGTTCACGCTTGAAGGCGACTACCTGCGTGCCATGCCAAAAATCATAGAGTACTTCAAGCAAACCGCTATGGTTAACCCATATGCAAACATAACTTTTGTTGACCCTAAAGGCAGGCTCTACAAGTTTACAAGGGCCACAACCATTATGCCTGAGTCACCTAAAGAAACCATGCCCCATCCATACGGTGTCGACGTGGAACTCCTCCAACGCCTCATCCAAATAACAACCTACACCAACATGAAAGAATTCTTAAAAGGACACTTCCACCGAGTTGGTGAAATCACTGCCCAAAAATTCCTCGAGTTCGCAGCCATTCCCCCAAACAAAAACCCCAAAAAACTATCCCACGAAGAAATAGTTCGCTTAATGCAGAACCTCAAAAAATACAAGGACTTTCTTCCCCCAGACGCCAGTTGCCTCTCACCGCTCGGCGAAGACCTGCTCAAAGCAGGCATCATTAAAGAACTCAAGCCCGAGTACCTTGTGGTTCACCAACGCAAACCATCCACTTATGCAGGTCACCCATTCATCATCGAAATGGCCATGGCATATGGCGGCGACGTCCCCAAACGCGGTTGCTTTGTCATCTACCGGTTCGCCAACAAAATTCCTTTACTCTATGACGAAGCAAGTGACGTTTCCTACCGTGTAATCTCAGC
>JAMDCS010000024.1:0-1495 GCA_023488835.1 Candidatus Bathyarchaeota archaeon | reverse complement strand
AACGTGCCTCTTGCAGCACTAAAGTCCCCTACAAAACCGTGGGCAAAGAATTCATCTCTGACCGACCTGAAGTACGCAGAGAAGTCGCAAATGCCCTGCGTGAAGTTGCCCGTCAACTGCAGCATTTCTTAGCAAGGCAAGAGCACGTGCACATGGAAAAGAAGAGGCTGGGAATTTTCAGCAAGTACCTGCCCAAAATCGCCGAGTTCTCAACCACGCTTGCCCAAAAGGAGAAGCTTCCAGACATAGATAAACTACTCAAGAGTGTACAGAAATATGGCGCAGAAGAAAGCTAAAATCGCAGAAAGACAAAACGAGGTCATTGCAGGCCTCAAAACCTTCGGCACACAAATCTACAATCAACTAGACCAAGGTGTCTTTCCAACCATTAACATGCCTAGCCGTTCCACCGAAAACATAAACTATGATCCAACACTGCGCCAATTCATTCTCGGCGAAAAAAGCGTCAGCCGCAGCGCCCGCAACATCCGCCACATCAAACCCTTCACGCAACTGGCGTGGGCAGCGATGTTTAGCAACGAACTCACCAGCCAACGCAAAACCTCAACCCTAAGAGATGTCTATTATTCAGCGCAAGCGTACGAAATGACATTCACCGACCAGCAGGAATCAAACAACATCATCACCGACCTCGAAACACTGACGGGATTTGCTCGTGAAGACTTTCATATCTTCCCCGAAGAACGCAGCGCAATTTTTGGTGATTTAGATATCGGCTACACTGTTCCAGGTTATGAAGGCAAAACACTCAACCTGACCAGCCATCCAGACGGCGTGCTAATCGGGCCAGCCTTGACTTCTGCCGAATTCATAGGCACCAAAGCCGACAAAGTTATCGCCATCGAAAAAGGAGCCCTATTTACAAGGTTTATCGAAGAAAACGTGCACAACAAACACAAGTCACTGCTGATTTCTTGCGGTGGACAAGCCCCAAACCAGTAGCGTCTAACTCTCGTCACTTGATAAATCATTCGCTCTCAAAAATCATTTTTACAACGAGCAACTGCTACTTTTTGCCCTTTGCCTGCTCCAGTTTAGTTGGCAGATATTCATCCACGATGTAGGTTAATCCGTAGCGGCTGAAAGCTTCCTGTTCCGCCTTGCGCCTAATTTTAAGGAACAACTTGATTTCGCGTTGCCAAAGTGGGTCGTTTTGATATCTGGGGTCTTTTTGCAACTCGTAGAGACGCTTAATATCCACCTCATCGAGTGGGTCGGTGGGCAGTTTGTATTCAACGATGTCGGATGCCCAAACACCGCTCCAAACAGCGTCAGGTGTGTTTAATTCTCGGAGGTGTGCAGCGTTGGCTGAACCTGAGATAATGACTTGGGCGATGTGCATTCCCCATGGGTCTCCATCAGTTAAAATATAGACTGGTAAATTCAATTCGTCGTGGAGGCGCCTTATGAAGCTGCGGGTTTGCCTTGGGGCTTGTCCACCGCAAGAAATCAGCAGTGACTTGTGTTTGTTGTG
>JAMDCS010000082.1 GCA_023488835.1 Candidatus Bathyarchaeota archaeon | reverse complement strand
GCAAAGACGGCTCAACGATTTCAAGAGCATTCCTGATAGAGATGCTGAGCAGGTACGTTTGTTAGCCACTGACCGTGTAGTAGGTGCTAAACTGGATTGGCTTGTTCAGCGTGCACAGTACATGCTCGGTGGAATCCGCCCCAGTAGCCCCTATGCTAGCAAAAGCAAGTATATGCCGTGGCTGACTGGAACAGGCTACGGTGGACTTCCCGAGGACAGCCTATCAAACGGCGTGGATTCCGCGCTCCTGTTTAGCCCAGATAGCATGGTCCGCGTCTACCTCTTCGTGGAGCGCGACTACATGCTGGATGTTATTTCGTTGATTAGCGCCAGAGTGGATTGTACACGCTACAAAGGAGAGCCAATCGGCGTATCAAGGGTCAGTGCCAGTCTTCCCGATGACCGGCAAGAATGTTTAGACGAAGAAAAAACGCTGCTGGAAGCCTTCTTCCGAGAATTAACTGTCGCCATAACGAAAGTAGCTAATGAAGTAGGAAGCCCCGACGAAGTTCCAATTCACCTGTACTTCTTTAGCCGAGGAGAACGAGACGTACTCATGGAGGCAGTACGCCGCCAACCAACCCTGCTGAGCGCCAGGGCGATAAGGGACCTTTTAGGGTTAAGGCAAGCCATCGACCAACCAATGTTCTCAATCCTCCAAGACGAAGTATTGCATAGAAAAGCGCTAAAGTTCCACAGCACCGGGCTTTTGCCTATTCTTGAGCAAGCAAGCTTTTTTGAAAATAAAGCGTGGATGGCAACGCGCAAAGACGGCTCAACGGTTGATTTACGTTTGGTTTTCCGTGATGGACTGTTTAACTTTTTACTGTCTTTCAAAAGAAACCCTGATGGGACAATCCATTTTCTTGAAGACGGATATGGACACAAAGACGGCTATTATCCTGCTCGGGCTCGGTTTGGAAACCAAATTCCCATTGAATATCTCTGGGCAGCCAAGAACCGTTTAGATAATTACCCCACAAAGGTTCTGCTAGAGAAACACAAATGGTGTGATTACCCACAAAAGACAAGGCGGATCGCTGATGAAGAACTTAACCTCATGGGTCTAAAGCTTTGCATGGCTCTTGAGCATATTGAGCGGTCATTAACGATTCGTAATAGGCGACTGGGAAAGAAACCGATTGCTGTCCCCACAATTGCAGAGTTTTCATTGGGCACCGCGACTTTGGAGCGTGGCTGCAGAGAATTTTTGGACTTAGAGTATTTCTCGAAACGCCAAGAGATGTACCAGCACTACGCTTTGCTCCCTTACCAGAGGGTGGCTTCGGGCAGGTCGCTGATTTTTGAATGCACAGTCGTCGCTGAGTCTGAACAGAATTTTGTGGTCCGCGGAAAACTCATCTATGAGGGCATTGGTTTGCCGAAGGTGGATTGTGTTGCTAATGCTTGCAGAGTTAAGGGCGCAGATGGGTCAAGTTCGGGCGATTGGATGGTTGTAACTGAGCTTAGGCGCAATGAGCAGGGGCAGTTTGAGGAAGCCCAGAAGCGCTCACCCTCGGAAGTTGAAAAATCCGCCCGAGCAATCGTCGACAAAGTAAATGTCCGAAAAGGCGAGTTGGTTATTAACGTGGTGAGTTGGCCAAGTGGGAAAGGCAGAAAATATAGCGCTTGGCACAATCTTCCCACAACTGATCCCGAAAAGGCAAAAAGCAAATACATGCAGCTCTTTGAAGCTGGGCGGATCTACATTTTGGATGAGTTAGCAGACGACATAATCTCTGATAGGGCTGCGAAATGCCTTGACTACGCAAGCAACAATGTGCTCTATTGTTTGTTGGCGGGCTTCTTAGCGGGCAAGTCGGAAGCTTCTTCTCATAAGGCTTTGCCAAGGGACGCAGCTGCTTCGTTTTTGCGTTGGGTTGAGGGCAGGCGCTTTCCGCCTAAAGCCGAACAGCAACGGTTCATTGAGCGGGTTTTCGGAAAAGAGCAGATTGTTATGTTGCAGGGTCCGCCTGGGACGGGGAAGACTGAGACTTTGCAGTTGGCAGTTTTAGCTCATGTCGCTGCCCACCGAGCCAATGGCAGGTGCAGGGTTTTGATGGTTGCGCCCACCCACAAGGCAATCCATGAGTTTGTCAGCAAACTCGCTCGCTGCTGGCAAGAATACTGCAGAGAAGGCGGCAAAGACCTAAAAGACCTAAACATTTACCGCGTGCTAAGCAGTTCTACTTCATCCGCTAAGCCCATCGACGGCGTCACATACATTAACTACAACGAAGACGAAGAGACCGTTCAGGAACTCACGGATTGCTTGATGAAGCAGGCTACGTTAACTCCTAATCCTTCGGGTTCAGACCCTTTGATTTTATGTCTTACCCCTCCAGGCTTGTATGGTCTAATGAAAAAAATTGGTGATTCTGAGCCCCCTTGGAGTGAAAGCTTTTTTGATTTGCTCGTAGTTGACGAGGCAAGCATGATGCGTTTGCCAGAACTCATTCTTTCAGGCTCGTTCCTAACCAAGAGCAGCCAAATTCTTGTGGCTGGAGACCATCGTCAGCTGCCCCCAATTCAAGCGCATAACTGGGAAAAAGAAGACCGCCGAACACTCGAGGAAATGGCGTCTTTTCTGTCAGCCATGGATTTTCTACGCTTACTTCGCCAAGAGGACCTTGGGATTGAGCGGATTAGTTGCAAACATCCCGCAGATATTCCTGCCGAGCGATTGTGTGAAAGCCACAGGTGCCACTCGGTCGTAGCAGAATTTTTGAAGGAATGGGTGTACGAAAAGGACAAGATTGATTTTCGCTCCGACCAGAAACAGACGTTGGCAGCTTCGAGGCCTAAGACGGATGGTTTAGGGGTTGTTTTGGAACCTGAAAACGTTTTCGTCCTGATTGTCCACGATGAAGCTGAAAGTTTCCAGTCAAACCTCGTTGAGGCTTCGATTGTTGAGGCTTTAGTTCGTAATGTGCAAGCCGACGGCGTGGGAGTGATTACGCCACATAACGCCCAGAAAGGCTTGCTAAAGAACATGCTCTCAGAGGGTTGCGAAAACGCCCGAATCGACACGGTTGAGCGGTATCAGGGTGGCGAAGCAGACTTCATCATCATCTCATCCACCGTCAGCGACCCAGACTACGTTCGCAGCGAAAGCGACTTCCTGCTCAACTTAAACCGAATTAACGTAGCTATTTCACGTATGAAGAAAAAACTGGTTATTATTGCGAGCAGGTCGATTTTTGAGTTCATGCCGCAAGATGCCAAAGACTATGACAAGGCACTGCTATGGCGAGGCATTTCGCAGACGGTTGGATTTACAGCTGACTCCACGGCGAAGTGGACTGGGGATTTGTCAGAGTTACTTGGGCAAGCTGCGTCTTCAGTGAAGGTTGAAGTGTACGTTAAATCTGAGAAGAAGCAATAGTAATTTTTTGAACTGATTTGATTTCTTGGTTATTGCTTGATACGAAAAAATAGGAAGAAATGTTAATCGCCGAAGAAAAAATATTGAGATATGGAATGGCAGGCGAGATAAAGTTTTTTGCATGACTTTTTAACAGAGAAGAAATGTCGTCAGAATTTTACAGAAAGACGTTAATCGGATTTACGTTTCCTTTTCCGCTTGATAGAAGAAAGAACGTTAGCTACATGCTTTAGTTGATCATCGTTAAGTATAGTTTCAGAGGTTTTAGACCTAATATTTGCATTCTTCAGCAGTTCATAAAATTGCTCCCTATCCAGCGAGTAGTTTTTTTCTGCTTCATAGGCACAGTGAAGATCTCCCTCGTCAGTTTCTACCCTAACTTTATCGGTTATACGGACCAATGCAACACCAATTTTACCACGTTTGCTAAAGTCAGCTAAATATGCATAGTCGCCAAGTTTAAGGTGCATAAAAGCTTGGTAACCAACATCTCCTAATACCGAGAGATTAGTTCGCCAATTTGTTTCCTTCTTTATCTTGCGCTCAGATTTTGCAGATAACCAATTGGAAACCCCAATGTACCATGTATTAATGTAGTCATTTGTCCAATCTCTGATTTTAGTGTGAGTCTTAGCTTTTTTCAGACTGCCTTTCTTTGTAGTCTTCTGGGCTAAATTCCACATCAGCTTATATTTTTTTAATTCACCAATCGATTTTGAAGTGTTCCATAAGTTTTGATTGAAGAAGTTTTTTACGTCTTCTGCCTCGGACCCCTCAAGCAGTACTCCAACTTCAATGTTGCTTTCAAACGCTGCTTCTGTCAAAGTGGCTGACGTTATTAACGCCGAATTATCAAAAATATAGGTGTTTGAATGAAAATTTTCGTGAGATTTAATGCTAATACCCTTGAAGTGCTCCATGAGGTACTGTATTTCATACGGATTAACTTCTCCATCCTTGACTGTGAAATCATTTAATGGAAAGACAAAACGGACATCGACTGGCGGATTTTTTAGGATTTCTTGTGAAAAAACTCTGTGGACACCTAAACCAACCGCTGAGGAACAAACCCATAAAATCTCTTTTGCATCTAATGATTTCTGAAGAACAGTTTCATATAACTCTGTATTGCGCAGGAATCTAGTCATAGGTTGAAGTTATTTATTATGAATAAAAGTTTTCCCAAAGTATAACCCACGAAACCCTTTTGGAGTGCCTACAAGGATTGGTTTGTAACCAATGCACGTAATTTTTATGTCCGTTGTAACTTGAATTGAATAGATGGGTTTTATCTTGAACCTGAAAGATTCGTTCACTGTTGAGGTTGAAGCGATTCCTCCCTACAACTTTGAGCTTACCCTCCGCAAGCCTGCAGGCTGGTACTGGTCCACCCCAGAAGAGCTATGTGAGAAGGGCACCTGCTGGAGCGTGACACGTTTTAACGGAGAACTCTTAGGACTAAAACTGCATTCTATTGGCACAATTCGGAAACCGAAGATTCATTGCTCAGTCTATTCTCAAACAAAACTGGGTGATTCCGGTAAGCAGGCTATAACGCGCATGTTAAAGCGCGCCCTCAAAGCAGAGGAGGATCTGTCAGGCTTCTACAATCTCAGCCGAAAAGATGATATCCTGCAAGGCGTGGTCAAGGACCTCTACGGTATGCATACGGTTGGTTGGCCTGAACTGTTTCCAGCGTTAATCCTGGCGGTATCTTTGCAGATGGCGCCCATGAAAAGAAGCAACCAAATGATGGATTTGCTGATGGCTAATTTTGGGGACCAAGCGAGCTTCGATGGAAGAACTATCCGCTACTGGCCCTCAGACCAAACCATAGCTAACGCGTCGGTGGAAGTATTGAAAGAGAAAGCTAAACTGGGCTACCGCGCCAAAAATCTCAAAGCTATCGCAACATCCCTAACCCAAGGCTTTCCCAGCATGGACGAGCTCTATGCGATGGAGCCCCAAGAAGCGAAAAAGAAACTGTTGACCCTGCAGGGAATCGGCGAGTACTCTGCTGAACTGGTTATGCCTCGGATGGGTTTTCCGCTTGATGTTTGGAGCGCCAAAATCTTCAATGTACTATTCTACGGCAAAATACCCGAAAAACCAAGGGACGCCATCCCTGCCCTCAAAGAGGCTGCTCAACAAAGATGGGGCAACTGGAGAGGCTACGCGTTTGTCTATGTACTAAACGACTTGCCAAAGCTTTCCAAACGATTGGGCATTGACTTGACAAAGTTTTGATTTTCTTCTGTTCAAAGATTTTAAGGATAAGTTGTTGTTGTGTTAAGCCATCCACATACCCTTAAAGCGGTAACTACCATAGTTTTCTTGATGTTATCCATTGAGTAAGCTGACTTTCGTCTTTAGATGGGCGTTCTCGCGTTAAATGCCATTTCCATTTAGAGCGCTTCAGAAAACTTTTATCTGCCCATCAAAAAGCCACAGACCATTAACTGGGAGGCGTTAGGATGAACGAGGAAAAAAAGCGTATCTTGGTAGTTGATGATGACGTTAATATTTTGAGAGTTTTCAAGAGTATTTTGGAAAAAGCAGGATACATTGTTGACACGGTGGAGACGGGTAAGGATGCCCTTGAAAAAATTCAAAAAGAAAAGTTCAACGTGTGTTTAGTTGATGTCAGGCTTCCTGATATGGATGGAACTGATCTTCTCCTTAAGATAGCAAATTATCCTGAAACCATCAAAATTATCGTTACAGGTTTCTCCTCCGACGAAGTGGGAAGAAAAGCAGCTGATTATGGAGCAGACGACTTTTTGGTCAAGCCAGTCAAACCTGAGGAACTCATAGCTACGGTGCGAGACAGGTTAGGGACAATACAGCACGAAAGCTGAATTTTCTGTTATGTGTCAGGTTGACGCTAAAGATTAAGAATCTATTCACAAATCTTAAAAGCGGGACCTCAAATAAACGATTCATCACATCATGGGTGTTACGATGGGTTTCCTCAAAAAATTCACAAACAAGCTCACTGCCCCTGAAGCTTCCGTCCAGTTAAGATTTGCCAGTTACTCGGTCGCGTTAGGAGATAACTTTCAAGGCGCCCTCAACGTAGCTTCAAAAGAGGACTTTCAAACCACAGAGGTACGATGCGAAATTGCCTGTGTTGAACAGGCTAAGGTCATAAAAGAAGTCTATGACGCCGCTCTCAAACGATCAATTCCCCAAGTCGTGGAGGAGTCAGTCGTTATTTACAGCGCCAAACCGGCACTTTCGGGACCATCAAACTTTACGAACGGCGAAAACCGCAGCATCCCTGTCAACATTAACATTCCAGCAGGCGCAAGACCAACATACGCAGGTGTGGATCGCCGAGTCACATGGACCATAAAAGGTGTCCTTGCAGTAGATGGCAGACCAGACAGGACAACGGAAACAAGCGAAATCCAAGTTATAGCGCCAACCGTTCAGGCTCAGGCTGCAGTGCAAAGGGAAGTAATCCGCACGGTCGTTATGATTCCCTGCAGGTACTGCCAGGGTCTAATGGACCAAACTCTAACAGTGTGCCCCAACTGCGGCGCAAAAAGAACAGTTTAGAAAGAAAAATGCAAGCTAAGGATTGCATTTTCAATTCCTTAAGTTCTTTTTTGATTATCATGTTGAACCGACAGATTTAGAGTTTATTCCACGCAACATTAAATTACTTCTTCAGTATTTTATAGGGAAAGCATCTGGGAGAATAGTCATGAAGATCATTTCAAAAATTGATTTTCAAGATTTTGTAGATAACTTGATTAAAGACGATTCTTGGAACGTCATTGGAGTTAAAACCAGAGGCAACAAATTTGCCTTTGCACCATTGGAAAAAGCCGAGGAACTACGGCTCGACTACGACGTCACTTTGCTGCCTCCAAAAAAATACTTCTTTCCTCAGCGAGAAACATTATTCACTTATGATTTAGCTGGTGGATTTTCCGCCAAAAAACCAGAAGAAGCAAAACCTATGGTGATAGTGGGCGTCCACCCCTATGATATTGTAGCGTTGCTTCATATGGATGAAATTTTCAGGGAAACAAAATCAGATCCTTATTATTTTAAGAAACGTGAATCATCAATAATTATCGGCGTTAATATCCAAAAATTGTCAAAATGGAATTTCTCTTCATTTATGGGTGCTTCTTCCATTGACTACGGCTACGATCTTATGTTAACCGACTTGGGTAATAGATACGCCATAAACGTTGGTTCTCAAAAAGGCGAAGAATTACTGTCCAAGTATGCAAAAAACGTAACAAACGCATTAGCACGCGATATACAGGTTGCGGGGCAGAAAAAAAGGGAAATAATGAATCTCTCGCAGCAAAAATTCGACTTTTCTCCTGAACTAATTCCTGAGCTGCTCAAGGACAGCTATGGAAAAAGCGGGTTTTGGGAAAAGCATTCTGAAAAATGTCTCGCTTGCGGTTCATGCGTTCTAGTTTGTCCAACATGCTATTGCTTTGACGTTAAAGATAACACTGACCTTACTTTAGAGGCAGGCGAAAGAATTAGAACATGGGATGGCTGTTTGCTGGAAGATTTTGCCAAGATTGCTTCAGGAGAAAACTTCCGTGCAACTAGACCTACAAGGTATCGCCATCGTTACTTCAAAAAAGGAAAATACCTGTTTGACCGCTTCGGCTTTGTCTCATGTGTTGGCTGTGGAAGATGCTCCTCAAACTGTCTTCCAAATATAGCGAATCCTGTAGACCTCTTCAATGACATGTATCATGAAAGCCAAAACAGTGGCAGCCAAATAACAGCTTCCGCTGCTCCAGACATCAACATTCAAACTGAAGGAAACATAAATTTTGTACCGAAATTAGCAACCATAAATGAAGAGAAAT
>JAMDCS010000115.1 GCA_023488835.1 Candidatus Bathyarchaeota archaeon | reverse complement strand
CGCCTGATTGCACCCTTCAAGCCCTATTTTTTAGGTCGCGATTTTTCAACTTGTTATTTTAGGGATTTTTTAAGGGATAAGTGTAAACTCTTCGCATAAAGATTGCGCTTTCTGCTTGGTGGTTGTAGTAACCATGTTTGCGGAAACACCTACGGAAACTATGTATGGGAAAAGTGGCGAGCCAAGTTTTCGGGCCATCTGAATAGCCACGGGCGCCATCAGAAAAAGGACTGCAACGTTTGCCATAAAGGCTGACAGAAATGCTGCGACGGCACAGATTGCTAAGAGGGCGTATTTTTCAATTTTTATGTGAGTTAATATTTTGTTGGCGATTAATTCGGGCATTTTGCTTTCTGAGAATATGAATGAAACCATCATGAAACCCCAGATAACAGCCAGCACGTCCCACTGTATTGCTTTGAAGATTGTATCTTGCCAGGATATAACGCCGATAATGATTAACGTGGCTAAGGAACCCACTGATACATAGGCGAGTTTCACTTTGCGGCTTAAAGCTAGCGCATAGCAAGCTATGAAAATGGGCAGAATTATGATTTGGGCATCGATTGGCAGTGCACTCATCCTCGAACAATGTTTTTATTGACCATGGCTGTATTGGATATAAAGTTGGTTATGATTTGTTCATAACTTTTAGGAAAAACTGTAAACCTGTACAGCTACAGAGAATTTAACTAAACAATTGTTTTTGATAATGAATTAGTACAGCTAAAATTTTAAAAAAAAGAAAAAGTAGGAATTTATTTTGATTGGCTTGTTATTATTTCTTCTTCTCTATATCTGTTTCAGCGTTAACCCATTCTGGAGCCTCTGGCTTCATTTCAACTTCTGGGTAAGCAGTGAATCCATGTTCAGTTATATCGAGTCCTTCAACTTCATCCTTGACTGGCGCGCGTAAGCCGATTGTGTACTTGATTATACCAAAGATCAATAGACCCATACCGAAGCTAAAGCCTGCAACGACCGCAATGTCCACCAACTGAGCAGCTAACTGTCCTAAGCCCGCAGCACCGTTCATGAAGATACCCTTTACTCCGCCATATGTTCCGTCTGCAAACAAGCCTACTGCAAGCAACCCAAATATACCGTTGAGTCCGTGTATGCCGAATGCACCAACTGGATCGTCAATTTTGAGTTTGCGTTCCACGAAGAAGTTTCCGTAGATTGCCAGTGGAGCAGCGATGAGTCCGATGATTAACGATGCCCATGGAGCAATGTATGCGGTCGATGCCGTGACAGCGACGAGTCCTGCTAAGGCTCCAGTGCAGATTGCCTGAATGTCCGCGCCCTTAAAGTTCTTCTTGTCTAGGTATGTGATGGCGACTGCCATTGTTGCTCCCATCCCGCCGGCCAGATACGTGGTGACTGCGACTAAGGGTGTTCTGAAGTCAAGCGGGCTAAGTGTACTTCCTGGGTTGAAACCGAACCAACCTAGGAACAGAATCATTGTGCCCATAACGATGTAGGGTACGTTGGTGTAGCCGAAAGACCGTGGTTTGCCGTTTTTGTCATACTTACCTATTCTTGGACCCACGAGCAGACATGCAGCTAATCCTGTGAAGCCACCGACCGCGTGCACAACTCCTGAACCTGCGAAGTCTCTGACACCGACACCTAAGGGCAGTGTTGCTAACCATCCTCCACCCCAGACCCAGTGGCCATAAACAGGGTAGATTAAGATGTTGATCAGTACCGTGTAGATTAGGTATGCTTGGAACTTTAGGCGTTCTGCAACCATGCCTGCTACGATTGTAACTGAGGTAGCTGCGAAGACCGCTTCCCAGAAGAAGTACACCAATGTCAAGCCGTTGTAAGCGTCACCAGTTAGGGCGAAGCCACTCCAGCCAATGAATGAGTTGCCTGCGTCTATGCCTTTGATGGGTGTGTAGATAACTGCGCCTGCAGAATCAATGCCTGTTGGGAAAGCTGCGTGTGAACCACCGAACATTAAGCCGAAACCGAGTAATGCGAAGATGACTACACCGATGCTAAAGTCGATGTAGCTTTTGGACCAGTAGTTGACTTGGTTTTTCTGTCTGATGTAGCCTGCACCGAGGAAAGCAAAGCCAAGCTGCATGAACCAGACTAAGCCACCCATGGCTAGGGTCCAACCGATGCTTACGGCTGTGCCTGTGTCTGTTAGGGGGTCGCCTGTTTGTGCATATGCTCGACCGATGCTCAATGCTAAGCAAGTAACTAGTATGCCTGCGAGGATAAAGAACTTCTTTTTCATGAAGATTGCTGAGTGTCTTTCTAGTGCTTTTTGCGCTAAGTTTGATGCTTTGGTTAGTATTCGTCTTTTTCTCATTTATTTCACCATTTTTATAAGACGATTAGAACGTATGTAATATAAGTGTAGTTGTGATTTGTTCATAACTTTTACGAAAAAGTGGAAATATTTACATAAATTACGCAATAAAATGCATATATTAACTGATGAATAAAAATTATCCTAACAATTGTTTAAAAATCACAGCTCTATCTTAAAGTCCTCTTTCACAACATTAAGCGTAATGTTAGTCATCGTTTTCTTGATGTGTGGAGTCACAAGCAAATTCTTAATCAAAGTATTCAAACTATCCCTATCTTTAAGCTTAACAATCGCCACTACATCAAAGTCCCCCGTAATTTCATAAATAGCAATAACGTTAGCTATTTGTGACAACTCATTTTCTAAATCCTTAATGTACCCGCCCTCAGTTTGAATGAAAATTACAGCCGTTAAATCATACCCTAACTTAATTGGGTCGAGAATTGTAGTATAGCCCTTTACTATGCTTTTGTCCTCAAGGTTTTCGATTCTTGACGCCGCCATGACGCCTGAGATATGTATTTTGTCAGCTAGTTTTCGGAAGCTTAAATGGCAATCTTCCTGCAGTAGACTTAGAATTTGGAGATCAACTTTGTCGATTTCCGATTTTTGGTTTAGTTTTTTTCTCACATGGACCTCTTCGTAAAGTAGCTTATGCAATTGGGGTTAAGTTAAGATGGCTGGGTTCTTTGCTCGGTTGCATGATTCTCGCTCTCAAGGTTGTTTAACGTCTGTTTGGTTATTTTTGCCTTTTACTGCACACTTATTGCACGCAAGTATTTAAAACTACCCAGTTGAACATAAAAACACAATCAGCCTATTCACTTGTTTAACCACATTTTCTCTCAATGTTTCTTAAAACAGCTCTAAAGAGCCAAACCACACATAAATTCCCCAGCGCAGTTCAGTTTCTAGTTTCTTGGGTTTCAGAGATGTTTAGTTCTTAATGTTTGCTTTTTCTTTAGTAGTTGTGGCAGAAAAGTCCCTATACCACATCAACAACCAGTGGAATGCGATAAAGATTGCTTTTTGTCATCAGATTGAGGTGTCCGTTGCTTTCTGGTTGTGCAGGTTGCCACAGGCAGCGCTCAGAGCGCAATTATTTCCAAAAAAGGAGACTAACGCATCATAAAACTAAACAATTAAGAAACAGCGCCCTTTGCACAAAAACCTTATAACGACACAATCGCTTCTTTGCGTAAAAGGCGCACCAGATTATGAAGTTTGGCTCATTCACGTTTCAACCCCAAAAACCCCAAGGTTTCGACTTCCACGTTCTGCGGGTCAAACCAGAAACAGGCATAAGGCTTCCGCCAGTGCAAGACATGTACAGCAACATCGCCGTCTTCGCAGACACTCTAACCGTACAAAACCATCCTGACTGGGTTTCCCAATCCCCTCTGGGTCCCGCCAAATTTGGAAACAACAACTTCAACATCTACTGGAGTGTCGTGTGCGCGACGCATCCGGAATATCGAGAGGAACAACTCAAATACATCGCGGATGTGGATAGACAATCGCCGGGGATATGGTTAAATAGCCAATATTTCGCTGACCATGACCACTGTACATGCCCTCGATGCAACGAGCTATGGAAAAAGAGCGGTCTTAACTGGTTTGAATGGCGCAGAAAAGAAGTCACCGACTACATTGCCCAAATTCGAGATGCAGTCAAAAAAGAACTCGTCTTAAGCCTCCAACCTGACCCCATAACCTCCTGTGAACGTTACGGCGTAGACTTTGACGATTTAGCCAAGTACGCTGACGCCTTCAATGTTGTGATGTTCAGCAAAAACTATGCCACACCCTGGTACTGGGAGATGCTTGCACGCGGCTTCAAGAAGCTGCTCAAAAAACCCTTCTACATCAGCCTGTACGTTTTCGGTCCAGGCGACAACCCCAAGGATGTGCCAACTACCGAGGAGTTGCTGACGGTTACGGTTCGCTGTGCACGCGCAGGTTCAGACGGATTCCTCTATTTAACTGACGGCGCCAGCCAGATGCTGGATTTTCAGAAAGCATCCGTCGAAAACACCCAACTCAGAGAGCGGCTTAAGAGTTACGGTGGAAAACCAGTGCAGGAAGTCCTTGATCGGGTTGCAAGCTGGGAAAAAATCATCAAATAATTTCCTTAAACTTTAATTTTTTAGCATTCCCATCGCATGCCGTTATGTTTTTATCGAATCCCGAGTAAGCTGTTATGCAGAGAATTTGGGGTTGACACGTTGGATTTTATATCGGAATTAGGTAAAGCTGTAATAGCGCTTTTCATCATCGTTGATCCGTTTGGCAACATTCCCATTTTCATGGGCTTAACCGACAAAATGGCAGATGCCCCAAGGAAGAAAGTTTACAACGTTGCAACGCTGGTCAGCTTCATTTTGCTTTTGGTTTTTGCATTCACGGGGCAAGAGATTCTGAATATTTTTGGTTTGTCCATTTACAGTTTTGAAGTTGCAGGCGGCTTACTACTGCTCATTATTTCGATTAGGATTTTGATTTCGGGAAGTATGCATGAAAACGTTGAATCTCCTGAAAGCATGGGCGCAGTTCCCATCGCTATTCCGCTGCTGGTGGGTCCTGGAGCCATAACTACAACCATATTTAACCTTCAAGCCTACGGCACCGTAGCAGCGATTCTGGCAGTAGTAATTGTGTTATCTTTAACATGGGTCATTCTAAGGTTCATAAACAAGATTTACAGGTTTTTAGGCAAAACAGGGTCATTGGTAATAGCAAGGGTCATGGCGTTACTCATTGCAGCCATCGCAATCCAGTACATCTTGACGGGGGTAACTCATTTTGTCGTATAACCGTAATTTCAGGGTTGAACATATTGGTTTTTAGATGGGTGAATTCCCACTGTAACCTATAGTAAGAAATTTCCACCAAAGCCCATCAACCATAAATAAAACCTTATCCAAGTGTAATTTCCAACGTGAACACCATGCGGTCTGAATGTTATGGTTGCAAGAAATCCTTCTCCGGTAAAGGCTTGATTGTGAGTCTAAACGGTGAGGAGCAGACTTATTGTGCGGATTGCCTATGGAAACTCCAGAAGGAGTATGCTCAGAAGAAGACCTGTGAAGATTGCGGTTACTTCGATGAGGAATCCTGCGAGAAAATTGGGAAAGCGTTGGTGCCTGTGAAAGTTGGGTTTAACACATATTTTGTTCAAGCGGAAACCTGCAGAAATTATTCCACCGAACAAAAAGCAAGCTCAAAAAAGAAAAATGAATTAACTGAAGAGCAAAAAGAAGCAGCTGCCCTCGTCAAAACCCTCTCGGAAAAAGGACAAACCCTGACGTATTACTGTTGCCACTGTGGAGCACCAATGAAAATCGGCGCAAAAGCACCCCAAATCCAAAGCACCTGCCCCAGATGTAGCGGCGACCTCGAAGTCATCAACCTATCCAAACTCATCAAACAACATAAATCATAAATTCGTTTACCATTAATTCTGGGTCATTGGGAATTCTAAGGTGAATCGTGTCCCCTTTCCAACTGTGCTTTCAACGGTCACTTTGCCCTCTAATGCTTCAGTTAGCTTCTTGACTACAGCTAAGCCAAAGCCTTGACCCTTGGATTTGGTGGTGAACAATGGCTTGAAGAGCTTTTCTTTCGCATCGTCAGATATGCCTTCACCCGTGTCTGCAACTGTGATGATCACTTTCTTGGATTTGCATGTCCCAGTTATGTCCAGTTTTCCTCCGTTGGGCATGGCTTGTACAGCATTTGAGGTCAGGTTTGTAATTATCCTTTTCACGTACAGCGGGTCAGTGATAATTTTCGGAAAGCCCTCTTCCAAAGAATAAGAAACAGTAATAGTATCGGGAACATTCATCGACGAAAAAACATCTTGAACGGTTTTTTCAAGGTTAGTTTCCTGCAATTGGGGCTTAGGCATTTTTGCATAGTCTTGGAGATCTTGCACGATTTTGTTCACGTAGATTAGCTGTTCCTCAATGTAGCCGATGCTTTCCTTTACATCTTCTTTAGCGTGGCTATCAGGCAACGATTCAAGGTTATTTCTTGCCAAGTAGAGTTCGCCGATGATGGATTGGAGTGGATTGCGAATGTCATGACCAACCATGCCTGCCGTCTCGCCGATGGCTGCCAACCGTTCAGAGTCCCGAAGCTTCTTGGTTCGTTCTTCAACGAGCGCTTCCAAATGTTCAGAGTGTGCCTTCAACTCTTTTTCGTTTTCTTCCAACTTTTCCAGCATTTGGCTGTTGGCTAGGGCAACTGAGGCAATTTCTCCAAATGCCATTGCCATTTCAGCATCGCGTTTGGTGAAATCTCCTGCTTTATTAGCTAACCCGATTACTCCAACCGTTCGCTGTTCAACCATTAATGGTGCAAATAATACGTTTTTGAGATGGACATGTCCTGGAGGCATAAATTTTTTCCATTCGCTTTGCTTAAAGTTATTCTCAATCGCCACTTTCCCAGAGCGATATACTTCGGCTCGGAGTCCTCGAATAGGCATCGGAAGCGAAGGATCAACCGTGCAAGGAAGCATGCCTGAATCCAAAAACAAAACCTCGTTTTCTTTTCCATCGTTGCTTAAGAGGGCAACATAGCCAGCTGTTGCTCCGAGCAGTTCTTTGCAGACATCAAATATGGCCCTTGCCGAATACTGAAATTTCTTGTTCTGCAAAACTGATCTTGATGCTTTCAAAAGGGCTGCAATTTCAGATTCACGTGTCCGCGATTTTCCAAGAGAAATAGTTAGCCCCTGCTCCATGTCTCTGCTCTCAGTAATGTCTATGCAAGTGCCAACCCATTCAAGGACGCTTCCATCTTTCTTGAACACTGGAACACCGTGCACTGCAAAAAGACGATAAACGCCGTCATATCTGCGGACCCGATATTCGACTTCATATCTGCTTTTTGTTTTAATGGTTCGATTCCAAACTTGTGTTGTGTGTTCAAGGTCGTCGGGGTGCAGTGCGTTGGACCAGCCCCAGCCCTTAACCTCTTCATAGGTCTGGCCGGTAAACTTCCTCCATGAGGGTATGTCTTCTAAAACTTCTCCATCGGCATTAGCAACCCATCCCAACTCTCCTGAAACTTCCACAAAAGACCGGTAACGCTCCAAACTTGCCCGCGCCGTATCCATTGCTTTCTTGCCCTCGGTGGTATCTTTGAATAAGGACAGTGTAGTTTCGACGGCACCATTGATGGAAAATTCGGGAACGATAACATATTGATAAATTCTGGTTCCTGTTAGGCTTGGAAACTCAATTTCGCCTTTTTCTTCTTTTCCAGCTTGGATGACGTTCTGCAGAAGTTTATTCCATGTTTCAGCCAGTTTCTTTGGCAAACCAATTTCTTCGTTTGGATGGGTTGCTAATGCCGATGGAGATATCCCATTTATTTTTTCAACAGCTGAATTGACGTACAAGTAGCGCATGTTTCTGTCAATCCGCGCAATGATATCTGGTGAGTTTTCTGCAAGAGTTCTGTACTTTTCCTTTTCGACCTGCACTTCACCTTCATGTTTCTTCATCACATCAACATCTATGAATGATAAAACCGCACCGTCAATTCTGTTTTCTTCAGTAATGTATGGTCGAACCCGCATTTCATAAAAGCGTCCCTTCTCGTCACTAACTTCCATATTCACTGCGCCAAGCGTTGCAATTACTTCTGAGATGGTTTTTTCCAAATCTGGAACCGAAATGGCAAGATGCACGTTAGATATTGGCAGCCCAGTGTCAGAAGGAACAAGATTTAGAATCTTTTGAGCGGAGGGCGTGAAAAGTCTAATCTTTAGGTTACCATCCACCATCACTACGGCTGGATCAACATTTCTGGTTAGGTTCGATAGGTTGTCGTTTAGTCTGGCGAGAGCTTGATTGCGGTTCTTTAATTCGTCATTTAGAGTGGTTAATTCTTCATTG
>JAMDCS010000047.1 GCA_023488835.1 Candidatus Bathyarchaeota archaeon | reverse complement strand
TTCGCGATTGCAAAGAGAAGCAGAATACTCTTAAGTGCGACTCAATAATAGTATGACTGTGGTAAAGTTGCCCCGAGCAAGAGTAAAACGCAAAGGCCAAGTCACAATCCCCCAAGAACTCCGCATAAAACACGGCATAGAAGATGGCGTAATCATAGACTTCATTGACCAAACCGACGGAATACTTATCAAAACCCTACCACCAATAGAACCCGGCGAACCCGTCGGCGAAGAAGAATACAAAAAAATCATCGCCCAACTTGACCAAGGCCGGAGAAACCCGCGTTGACAAGCCTAGCGGACACACGATTACTATTAACATTAGAATTTCCACCGACACCACAGCAAAAAACAAAAACCAAAGCCTTCTTTGAAAAAGAACTTCGTGACGGT
Organism: Candidatus Bathyarchaeota archaeon; assembly: GCA_023488835.1. The sequence continues at coordinate 7,981 of JAMDCS010000047.1, read as the reverse complement.
CTCTTGGCACCCAGCATAGTTCTAGCAGAATTCATCAAGTATGCAGGGCCACGAATCGGGGAAGAAGCTGCAAAAAACCGCCTCAGACTGCTTAAAGAACACGGAATGAAGACGATAAGCATAGATGAAGAATGTGGACTATCCGCAGGATGCCTACTTCTTTCTCACCAGAACGTGCCTCTCGCTGACGCCTTAATCGCTGCCTGCATTACAACTGGTCTCGCCGATTATGTCCTAACCGACGACCCCCACTTCAAAACCCTAAACATAAAAACAAAATGGATACCCTAAACCAGAAAAAGAATCTGCCATCCGCCCCTACTTTTTGCAGCCTTCTTCACACAAGCACAACCACAAAAACATCAACCCCAACAGTAGCACACACTTGCCAAAGACTCCCTACCCCTATAAAAAGCGCTTTCTGCTGTCTCTGAGTAAATCCCCTCCCTTGCTGGCACCAAGTAACTCGTGGATTACTTTGTGAGTAAGCGGTCAGCTAAGGAGTTGGACTGTTTAGTTGTTGAAACAAATCCAAAGTCACACCTCAACTCAATGAGCATCTCTTAACATTGCCCAATTTTCAAATGATGTCTGAGGAATAGACGCCCTTTCTATTACCTTAAAGCCAAAGTGCTCATATATTGACGCATTCTTCTCCTCAAAAGTTTCCAAATAACACGGCAAATGTTGACTATCGATTTTTGCAAGCATTGGTCTAATCAGCCTGCCTGAATATCCTTTGCCTTGAAACTTCGGTTCCACGCCTATTGTTTGCAGGTACCAATGCTTTGCAGGAGCTAAACGTTTATGGGCCTTCTCTACGTATTCACCGATACTCATCATTTTTAACCCTCCATATCTGATAAAACCCAACACAGATAGCAACGAAACAGAACTTAGCATTTTCCAGGTTGAGATTGGCAAGCTATCGGAAGACACCCAAATAGCAGCCCCTTCATAATTTGAAGATGTTGCATAAACTTCACCATATTTAATTCCAGCGTGGACACCGATAGATAGAAAGCAACGTACCGCTTTCTCTTTTTTTGCGTCGTTGGGAAGATAATATTTCATAGAAGGGGTTTCTTTGAATGCTTTTGTTAGCGCTTCAACGGCAGGTTCCACTTGACTCTTATTTATTCGGACCAGCTTTTCAAGTTCATTGTTCATATGCTCATCTCCACTTCCTTTTCAGGTTCTGAGCAAACTCTTCAGCGTGTTTAAGGTCTTCTTCGTTAGGTCTGCCTTTGTTTATTCCGCCAAAGTATTTGAGAAAGCTGTTGGTGTTGAAACCTTTGCATTGAAATTCATCAACATTCAAGTAGCCTTTAGATTGCAGTTTTTCTCGAAGTGCCGAGTGGTCTTTGATGCGTTTCTTTTCTCCAGTTATTCCGCTGGTTGAGAATATGAATGCTGTCTTATCGGTCACTTGTGGTATTGAATCGGCAAAGTCAAGCAGTTCTCTGTAATGTTTTCCACTATCTATTCCTGCTCCAAAACCTACTAAGTCGTATTTTTTTAGCTCAGTAAGGGCAGTTTCTTTTGGAGACTTCACCTGTGCATCAAGAACGTTTGCTATAACTTCCGCTACCTTTTGGGTGTTCTTGTGATGGTATGAAAATAGAACTATCCGAGTGTTCAAATCTGCATTTATGGCTAAATTTTCCTTCAAATCTATCCCTCTTGTGAGGCTTGTGTTTTTTTATTTGTTTTGGTTGAGGGTAGGAGTTGGCGTTCTTCTCCTGTCCTGCTGGGGAAGAACTTCCTGTATGGCACAAGCAGTCCTACGAGACTCAAGATGATAAACATCATTAATGGTGGCAACATGAGCGATGCGGAGCTTGCTCCAAGGTTAAAGCTAAGCACTGCGAAACCAAAGAAGAACACTGGAACAATCCAGAAAGCCCACCAAGCCCACTTATCTCCCCGTCTATACGCGGTCATAGAAGTGACAGCGAGAAGAAAGGCGAAGACAAGGTCAGATAAACCTCCACTGCTAAAATAGAAATTGTACAAGTTGAAAAACATCGGGTCCGAACTTTTCAGAGCATCTATTGACTTGCCAGCAATACTCTCCACCAACGCGGGATCCGTATTTAAACCAAGTGCATGAAACAATGCTGTTACTAATGTCATTGCTCCTATAACGAAAAAGATTATCCATGCGTACTTCTCATAAATTTTTTCATTCTTTTTTAATGAATTCATTTCTTTCAATCGCCACTTATGACATAATTACACTCCACATATAAATATTTACAATGTGTAAAATTATGTATTAAACGTACTAATGTTGTCTCATTGTAATTATTTATAAATGCCTTTGACTATCATACTTATACCATGAAATCAATACAAAACAACGCTTCAACAGGAAAGAAGCAATTACGGTATAGAAAGAAAGAGAGAACAAAGGAAGAAATTCTCGCTGTAGCCGAGAAATTTTACTCGGAAAAGCCAATAAATGATGTTCTTTTGGAAGATATTGCTGAAGCAGCCTTTGTCAGCCGCACGACAATCTACAATTATTTCAAGAACAAAGATGATGTTCTTTTTGCTGTCGGAAACAAAGTCTTCAGAGAACTCAATGAAACCATAGCTAAGACTCTGCCCGATGAATTGTCTGGAAAAGAGCAGGTCCTTTTCCTTTGCGCAAAAACGTTCAAAGACTGTACTGAAAATCCAATAATAATGAAAATCTTGAGAGATACTTTCAACCACATTAAATACAAGAATTTAATGCCTGAATCCATTTTCGAGCTTATTGTCAAAAAGATAGGTCAATCTACTTTGAATGATTTTGTTGAAGATTTATCTCCGTTGGAGGATTTTGAATTCGAGAAGTATTTTGAAGAGCCCCATTTCATTGAATTTTGGATTCAGCTGCAAAGAAATGGAGAATTGTGGTTAAAAGCAGTAAAGAAAGGCAAGAATGATAAAACAATAAAGAATGATTTAGAAGATGTTACAATAATTCTGTATGCGACAATGTTAATTTATGGTTTGTTATCTGAGATGGAATTAAGACGAATAACTTCGATCGTAATGGGGTTTGAGAGAATAGCAACTGACACGACACTGAATCTAATAGCTCTATTTCTTGAAAACAACGTCTCATCTTTAGGAAAGGTTGATTGAGCTGAACTACAATATAGGAAAACTAACTACTTTGCAAGCATTATCCCCCATTTACCGTTTGTTTGTTTAAACTGCATCTGAACCACCTTGGCAATCCTCATATTATATCCCATGCATCCCCGCTTTAATCCAAGAATCTAAAATGTCAGTTGATTTAGCGCAAAATGTTGCATTATACTGTTTTTGATGCTATAGTGTTTAGGTTCTCAAGACATTAATGCACAGTCGTAGGATCGTTTCTTGGCGATTTAGCGATGTCTCAGGATGGCGTTGGCTGTAAGGATTGTAAGCGTGTCAAAGCGTATGTAGGTTCTCTCTTGCCTTTCATAGTTCTTGAATTCGGATAAGCCATTGTGTATTCGGGTAGCTGGTAAGTGCCATAAAGGATGAAAACTGCTGGCATTTAACTGAAAACCAGCAGAATGGGACCTACACAGCCTAGCCTTAAACGTAAATAGTAAGCTAGTGACCAAACGTTTTAATCCAAAGCAACCCAACATAATTCACCCACAGTGATCCCTTTGAGCCTAAACTACCATTACATGCAATTACCCCGCGAAGTCATAGTCGGAAACGGCACCCTAAACCGAATCCCCGAAGTAGTAAACAGACTAGGACTCAAAGGAAAAGCACTCGTACTATCAGACGCCCAGTGCTACAAACTAGCAGGCAAAACAGTCTCAAACCTACTAGAAAAAGCAGGATTAACAACTGACTTCTTACTCGTCAAATCCATGACGGTAGACGACCTAATCAACATCGAAAAAGCCCTCAAAGAACAAAAACCCCGAGTGCTCTTCGGCGTAGGCGGCGGAACCATAATCGACGCAGCCAAACTCAGCTCGGCGAGCCAAAACCTCCCCTTCATATCTATCCCGACAACCGTCAGCCACGATGGCATCGCCAGCCCACTCGCCTCCATCAAGGGATCCGAAAAACCCTACAGCGTTCTCGCCCAAGCCCCACTGGCCATAATCGCCGATATAGAAATCATCTCACAAGCGCCCTGGCGATTTGTCATAAGCGGTTGCGGAGACATCATCAGCAAATACACCGCAGTAAAAGACTGGAAACTAGCTCATTTAGAAAAGGGCGAATACTACGGCGGATACGCAGCAAGCTTAGCCCTTATGAGTGCAAAGCTGGTTACGGCAGATGCCGATTTGATTGCTAACAAAGACATGGAAGGCCTCCGAGTGCTGCTTGAGGCACTCATTAGCTGCGGCGTCGCCATGAGCATCGGCGGCAGCAGTCGCCCCTGTAGCGGGTCTGAACACCTATTTAGCCACGCCTTAGACATGATTAACTCTAAACATGCCATGCACGGCGAACAATGCGGAGTCGGCTCCATCTTAACCTCATTCCTACACGGTTCAAACTGGCAACAAATTAAAGCTACACTCAAACACATCGGCGCACCCACAACCGCAACTGAGTTAGGTGTCAAAGACACAGAGGTTGTCAAAGCCTTCCAAATGGCAGCGCAAATACGCCCTGAAAGATACACAATCCTACATAAACTAAACCTGAATTATGACGCCTGCGAAACCGTCGCAAGAGCAACCGGCATTATCAGTTAAACTTTGAGGGGTTGTAGGAGCGCAAAGGCGTTTCCTTCAGGATCCTCTGCCGCGGCTATCCAGCCAACCTCTGGAACTTCCTGTTTAGCCTGCGTTACTTTACCGCCCAGTTTGACGATTTTGTCGAGGAAATCTGTTATGGATTCGACTGCGATGTAGTTGATGGGTTTACTCTCGGGTGATAGGCGTTTGTACATGCCACCGTTTACGCCGGGACGCAATAACATGCCTTTGGGGTCGACGGGGACGGTTTGGATTATCCAGTACTCTATGGGGCCGCCAGCTTGGGTTATTGTCCAGCCGAAGACTTGTGTGTAAAAGGCTTTGAGTTTTTCAACATCATCAGCGGGGATTTCAAAATGCATTATAGTGTGATCCACATTGTTCACCTCCATGTGCGTGTTAATTGGTTAAGAGAAATGTACTAAATACTAGAGGGCGGACTGATTTAACTTTTTCAGGACAGAAAATACCCTATAAAACACAAAGAAAATAAAAAGGAAAAGTTGGGGAGCTTATTGCTCAGCAGTCTTCTCTTCAGCCTTCACTTCTTCGGCTGCTGGAGCGACTACTTCAGGTTTGGGCTCAGCTTTGAAAGTTTCAACAAACTTGGTTTCAGCTAAGTCTGGCAGGAACTTTTGGATATCCATAGCGACACCGCGTTTTGCAATCTGAATACCTTCAACATAGAAGGTTTCTTCGGGCATGTCGATGGTTAAATTCTTTGCTTTAACTGCAACCTTGAACTTGTCTTCTTCAACCACTGGGATTCTACGGTGGATAATAGCGCTGATTTTTGCTTCTTGTGCATCGAGTTTCTTGCTGATGGTGAAGGCGTAGATGAGCGTTCTGCCTGCGAGTGCCGGGTTAAAGTCTAGGAGTACTCTGCCTGCGCCGATTGAGCGGACAGTGGCCATTTTGCCTTGGAATTCGATGCGTGCACCGATAACTGGGTTGATTTCTTTGGCGTAGAGTGCTTTGATTGGGACGCGGCGGATTTTTTCTGGGTCACGTGGACCGAAGGCCTTGTCTGAGGGTATCTCTACGGTGGTTTCATTGCCGACTTCTGCATTGAGAAGTGCGTCGTCTAGGGCTTTTAGAACCCAGCCTTCGCCGACAACAACGAGTTTAGGCTCGTAGATTTCGCCTTCTTTGTGAAGGTGCTCTTTCTTTGCTACTTCGTCTTTTGTGGTATCGAAAACTTCGTTTGTTTCCTTAACTTTTGCTACGTAATCGATTAGGATGAAATCTCCTTTTTGTAGGGTCATCTTGAATCTTGTCCTTTTACTTCGGGGATGTGTAGAGCATCAAAGGAGCATAAAAACTTTATCTCATGAGTATTTTGGTTTACGTTTGTTTGTATGTAAAAAGCGCACAGGGGTGTTTGGTTGTATGTTTTGTTAAGCTTTTTGGTTGCGTTATGAGAGGCTAGGTGTTTCTTTAGTGTAAACGTCACTTATACAACTAAGTTCATAGTGAACAAAAAGGCGCCTTAGAGCGTCCTTTACAACCTCAGATTGACTTTCATAGAGTCCATCATTAATCAACAGGCCCATGCCTTCTAGATACGGGGTGGACATTGTTACATTTAGACGCTTTTTTCTAATAGACGCCAATTCCTTCCGCTCCAAGCAATACAGATTGTAGAATTGTTTGAGTATTTAAAGTTAAATTCGATTCAGAATTAGAACAAAAAAGCATCAAATATCACACATCAACCCTCGATGCATACTCCAAACCCCACAGAAGCCTCCAAACGTCCATTATGAAGCACATAGTCCATCGAAGCCCCAAACATCGACTCATACAAATCCGTAGTCGTAAAAACCACCGTCACACCCTCCTCCCGATTAACCCGACTAAGCATCCCCATCACTAACGCTCCATTTTCATCATCCAAACTCGACGTCGCCTCATCAGCCAAAAGCACCCGCGGATGATTAACCAAAGCACGCACCACCGCAACACGCTGCCGCTCCCCGCCACTCAAACCCTCAGGAAAACGCTCCCCAAACCCATCCAAACCAAAAAAATCCAACAAATCCAAGGCGCGCGCCCGACGCGCCGCCCGCCCAACATGCGCTAAAGCCATGGGTAACTCAACATTCTCCAACACCGTCAAAGAAGGCAACAAATTAAAGAACTAAAAAACCAGCCCAACCTGCCGCAGCCGCAAATCATCTATGGCACCATCCTTTAATCCAGCAGTGTTTTGCCCAAATAAAGCCACGGAACCCTCAGAGGGGAGCTCCAGCAGGCTCATTATTCTGAAAAGGCTGGTTTTTCCAGCACCTGATTTTCCGCGTATACAGATGAATTCGCCTTGGTTGATGGTTAAGTTGATGTCTTTTATGATCAGGTTTGATCCATAGGTTTTGGTTACGTTTGATAGTTTTATAGTGCGTTTAGGGATTTTTCTGCGATTGGGGTTAGGGCTTTGATGAGTAGGGGGCTTCGTATTTTGTTTAGGGTTTGGATTACCGCGTCTATGAATCTGCGTTTTTCTAGGCTTAGGACGCGGAACCAGGAGTTGTTGGTTCGGAGGGATTTCTGTTTGAGGGTGGAGAGGAATTTTCGTCCTCCCTGTTGTATGAGGTTGGAGATGTTGGCGTTGGGGGTGGCGTTATGGTATTTTTGGGTTATGGGGTTTGTCCTCCGGTGATGGTTAGTTTTTGGGGGTGGGTTTTTTGTTTGGCTGCGCGAGTTTTTTTGGGTGGGTGGGTTTGGTTTTGTTGGATTTGTTCTAGGAGGAGGGTGCAGATGTTTACGCAGTCTTGGCATAGGCTGAAGCCGTAGCTTAGGAGGAGAATTTTTTTGGTTGTTTTGCAGATGTCGCATTTTCCGGTTCTTGTTCCGATGAGTGAGAGGTCTTCGTGGGATTCGTTTGGTTGTTCCTGTTTTGGTGGGTTGTGGGTTGTTTCGGTTTGGTTGTTTCTTTGTGGTGGGTTGTTTTTTGCTTCAGCCATGTCATGTTACCCCTTGTGGCAGACAAACGGTGTTACTTTGTCATACATTGATATATATGTTTTATCATAAAACGCAAAACCAAGAACTACACCAAACCCCCAAAAACCAGACTTATCCCACAAAAAAAGCAACCCTCAGAAAAACGCTAATTCAAAAAAAGAAAATAGCTAAGTCTTTAGCCAACCCAACGCCAACATCTCCAACCTCATACAACAGGGAGGACGAAAATTCCTCTCCACCCTCAAACAGAAATCCCTCCGAACCAACAACTCCTGGTTCCGCGTCCTAAGCCTAGA
>JAMDCS010000097.1 GCA_023488835.1 Candidatus Bathyarchaeota archaeon | reverse complement strand
TGTAACCTCTAAAAATAAGACAAGTAACAACCTCACTTAGAGTCCAAACGGTCTTCAACATATTAATCGCTTGAAAAACAGCCAATACCGACCTACTTCTCTATAGTTTCAGCATCGCATTTCTAATAGGCACCAAATATGCCCGTAAAACCGCAATTGGGAAAATAAAGTCGTTGATACAATAAATTTTATTTTTTGCTTTTTTCCACTTAGTTTTTGTTGTTACGCTACGTTAACAAAAAGATTGGAAAAAACGAGAGCTAATTAATCATTCATCGTCATGTTTCTGGAAGTGCTCTTTGCTGACTGGAGATTTGCTCTCAACAAAAATGTTATTTGGAGATTGGTTTTTCTTCAAAAACTTCTTTAAATGTTACAGTAGTTTCTGTCGGTATCGTTTTTTGTGTTATCTTGTATTTTTTGTTCTTTTTGTTTGTCATGAGCAACCTTAAGATTGGATTAACGTTTTATAAGTTGTGTTTACCTTGCGTTTGTTCTGCCATCGCTTTGTTGCTTGAATTATACTGCACGGGAAGTGGCAGTGTTTTTCTGTTAGGATTTGTCGAGTTTGGGGTCTAGGAGTGCGTTGTTTCCGCCTGCGTGTTAGAGTGTAGAGGCTTTTTTGGGATTATAGTTCAAGGCTTTAGTTTTGGGGTTGTAAGATTATTGTTTTTTTTACCTGATTTCCCTGAATTAGCTAAACCCTGTCTCCGACCGTGTAGTTTATTGGTTAGGCTTAGCTTGACATTTTGTTTAAATTGTTGGAGACGTTGTTCTTACATGTCTTATTTTTAGAGGTTACATTATTGAGCGGGAAGTTAATTGCAATTCTTGCTTTGTTTGTACTTTGTTTATTTGCTCAAGCCCTGTTTGCAGAGGCGACGGCTGTGTTCTCGGATGATTTCTCAAGCGGAAGTTTTGCTGGTTGGTCAGCGGTTAGTGTCAGTTCTAGTTCAGGGCAACTTGTCAGTGGTGGAGTTGCACGTTTTGTTGTTCCCATGCCTGCAGCGGGGTCTTTGACTTTTTCGTTTGTTCGCAAAGACGGGTTTACCTCAACTGTAAATAGCGTCATAACCGCGGAGGAGGACGTTTTTGTTGTCAATGTTCCTTACGGCTGTCAGCAAGGGAGTGGCGCCATATTTTTCCTCTACATCTGCGACTCCTCGGATTTGAGTGGGAGCAGGGGCAATTTCGGTGTGGGGATTGATGGGTCGAATGTTTGGTCTCTGTGGATTGGCGGAAACCTAACCTACCGCTACGTCTTCCAAACCTCGGGTGTGACCCCAGCAAGCAATACTTGGTACCACATCGTTTTGACGGTTGATAACCCCACGGGAACAGTGGCGTTGGCAGTTAACGGTCTAACGATTATCAGTGTAGCTCAACAGGAATTCACTGACAAAACACATCCGATTAGTTTGATGGCGGGTATGGGGGAGGATTGGTGGTCTGCTGGTCCGGCGCAGCAGGAAGTTGACGTTGACAACGTGCGGCTGGACGTTTCAGATGCGCCTTTGCCTACTCCAGGTCCGCAAAACCCAACTCCAATTTCAACTCCTACACCACCTACGCCAACAGCAGCCCCGACAACGACATCTCCCAGCAATGATCCGACTGCTACACCTCAAACGACGCCTGAACCAACCCAAACTGGAACAGCAACCCCTACTGATCCAAACGCAACCGCAAAACCCCCGACTTTGCCACCGCCCTCTGCGTCTCCGCCCACGCCGAATCCGAGCCAATCCTCGACAGCCGTTCTGTCAGCGCCAACTGAATTTCCATTATGGGTAATTCTGCCAATGGTTCTGGCAATGGCTACCTTTTTCGCCGTTGTTCTCTTGCTTAAAAAGTCGAAATTTGGCGGTTAGGATTTGTAGAGTTTTGGGTCAAGCAGCGCAAAGTTGTTGCCGCCTGCGTGGTAGAGCATTCGGGCGCGTTTGAGGTCGTAGCCGCCCTCGGTGAAGATGCCCATGTCTGCGTAGGCTTCGAGGATTTTGCCTATGAAGATGGTGTGGTCGCCTGTGGTGAATTGCCCGTCGACTTCGCATTCGAGGTGGGCGATGCATTCGCGGATGGCGGGGGCTTTGACTTTTTTGCCGGGCATAGCTGTGAGGTTGGCTTTTTTGAATTTGTCAAAACTTCTGCCCGTCAATGAACCGCACGCGTAAACCGCCTGCAGGATTTCCAGGGTTGGGATGTTTACGATGAATTCGCCTGCTTCCTCGATTAGCGTGTGAGAATGGCGCCCAGGAGCGAGGCTGATGGCTAAGAGCGGCGGGTTGCCTGAGGTTGGCATTGCCCATGCCACGGTGGTCACGTTGGGTTTGTTTGCTTTCCCGACGCATGAGATAAGGACGGTGTGCATAGGATGAAGAAGCCTGTGTGCTAAGGCTATGTTAACTTGAGTTTTTACGGACACATAAACCACCTATTGTAATTTGCAGTTAGTGTTAGGAGTGGGCGTATTTCTCTTTTTCTTTTGGAGGCTTCTTATGTGAAGCCGTTGCCGTTGTCAACCAAGAGCGAGCGCAGAACGCTTAAAGTTCCACATCTTCCCAAACTTAACTGTCTTTCCCCCTTGAAAAACCGTACCGCCGCACCCTTAATTTCTACCATGTCGCCTGCAGCTGGGACGTTTGTCTGTTCACCCCAGAGGCAAAGCTTGACTTTCCCAGTTTCATCAGCAATCCAGACATCGGTCACCTTAACTCTTTTTCCATACTGCGTGTTTACCAGTTGGGGGTCACTGGTCTCCAAAACTTCCGCCTTTAAATTAACCTTTTTCAATCCAAGCCGCAAATTTTGAATTGACATAAAATCGAATCCGCGGTTTTGTCTAGATACTTGTCTGCGTATTTTGTCAGTATCCAACCATCTCTCAAAACTTATGTTCGTTCTTAGGAGGAATTCTTCGGCAACCTGGAACTGCATTATCACCTTGTTGGCTTTTGTGATTAGGAAGATAGCTTGCTTATTTACGATCCCGCGATGCTCGATTGTTAGGTTTCCACATGTGGATTTTCCAATTACTCTTGCTGAAACCAAAGACAAATAGAGTTCTGAGAGGTAAACGTTGTATTTCACCGAAAGATAAGCAAGATGCTCGATTATTATTGGTTCTTTATGGTTCAAAGTTTTCTCTTCTCAAATTTTTTTGCCAGAACTGTCTTGAAAAAGCAAGTTAAACGAAGGATAGGATAAGATACTTCTTCTGGAAAATTTCTGGCAGTCTACTCTAGTGCATTGGGAGTATATAGGGATAATAATATAAAACAAGGTTTTTTCCATGCAGAAACCAAAGACTATGAGGTTTTTGTATTACGCTGATTTTATTGCGTTTTAATCTTGTGAATCACGCTGATTATCAGTTTTCCATGAGCAGTCTTCACTAACCCCATCCGCAGATGAATCGGAACCTTCTCTTCATTTTTCCTGACATGAACCGTGTGGAGATCGATTTGCTCGGTTTTTTGCAGCCTTTCCATAAGCGTTTTCTTTTCCAATTCGGGAATTTGCAGAACCGCCAGCAAATTCATGTTTAGAAATTCGTCACAGGAATAACCGAATAGTTCGCATGCGGCGAGGTTTGCGTAGACAAATTCTCCCTTTAAATTCGCCAAGAAGATGGCTTCGCTTAGGTTGTCTAGAATCATTGCCCTAAACAGCAGTCCCTCTTCCGTCTTGCGGCGGTCCATGATTTCCAGAGTTAGTTTCTGGTTTGCCTGCGCATACTCTGCCGTGCGCCGTGCCACTACCTCCTCAAGCCGCTGATTGTAACTATTCAACTCCGCCTCGAGTTCCTTGCGTTTAGTAATGTTTTCAAATATGGCAACGAAATGCCCTTTTTTTGGGCCATACACGGAAATGTTTAACCAAATGCTTAAAGGCTTGAAGAAGAGTTCAAATCGTTCTGCTTTTCCAGTATGTGCAACCCTGCCGTATATTTCAAATATTTCAGGATTCGCCTCTTTTGTTCCCGGAATAGCCTCAGAAACACGTCGCCCAACCACAGCTTCACGATTTAATCCCGTTAGCTTCTCAAAAGCAGCGTTAATTTCCAAGTAAATAAAATCCACAGGCTCATCTTTTTGGTCAAAAATCATTCTGCAGTAAGCGTAGCCGTTAATCATGTTTTCAAATAGGCCGCGGTATTTTTCTTCGCTTTCTTTGAGTGCCGCTTCCGCTTTTTTCTTTTCGTCAACGTTCACTACGTAGATTCTGATTCTTGGTCCTATGGGCATATAAGAGAACTGCTGTAGGTACCAGTGCTCGCCAAGATGTATTTCCCGCCCAAACGAGTAATCTGCCGCAATTTTATCTTTGAAAACAAAAAAAACATTTTTCCAGTCAGAAAAGAAAGGTTGGTTTAAACCTTTTTTTTCAAGGTTCGGAAACACTTTTTTTGTCGCTGGATTAGTGTATGTTATTTTACCGTCAAAGTCCAATTCAATGATGGGGTTTGGGTCAAAGGCTGGAAATGATGCCAGTCGGATGTATCTTTCTTCAACTAGTTTGCGGTCAGTGATGTCTTGCCCAGTCAGTATTGCACCTGTGAACTTGCCTTTTTGGTCTTTAACTGGCAGGCTATGCCAGCAAATAACACGTTCGTGGCCGCTCTTTGTCAAAACCTGTTTCTCAGAGTGTCCTCTGCGGTAAGTTCCGTCTAACAATTGATGAAAAGAAATCTTCATCTCCTCACGGATGCTTTGAGGGATAAAAACGTCAAACCAGTTCTTACCCACAACCTCGTTTTCTGAGTACTCCAGCAGCTCGCAGCCCTTTGGGTTTATATCAGCAACTATCTCGTCGCTTCTAACAAAAACTATAATGGTGTCTTCCAAATTGAGGTCGATGTTTTCTATTTTCGGTTTTTTTGACATTAAAATTTCTCCTTTTCGATTAACGGGTTAACGTTAGAAGCCTCTGAAAAGACAGCTGGCACATACATTCGCTCAACGTATTCTTTCATCATTCTGCAAGCGTTGAAAACAGGGTTAATGGTTCTGATGGCTTCTTTGGCAACTTGAATCCAGCGGTGGGGGATTCCTTTGCGGTCGCGCTCGTAGTATAAGGGCACTATATTATTTTCCAGCAGACTATATAATGCTTCAGCGTCCGCCCTATCTTCTTCGTCGGGGCTTCCGCCCTTAAAACCGTCAATTGCCCAACCATTCAAACCGTTGTAAGCTTCATCCCACCAACCATCGCGCACACTCAAGTTAATTACCCCGTTCATCGACGCCTTCATGCCGCTTGTCCCACATGCTTCCTGTAAACGCCTGGGCGTGTTTAGCCAAATATCAACCCCACGGACTAAATCTCGAGCAAGGTTCATGTCGTAATCTTCCACGAAAACAATTCGTCCCTGAAACCGCTTATCCAAGGCTACGTTGTAGACGGTTTTGAGGAGTTCTTTTGAGGCGTAATCTGCGGGATGAGATTTGCCGCCGAAAATAATCTGCACAGGTCGGAGCGGGTCAGTAACTATCTTTTTGAGGCGCTCGCTGTCGGATAGAATCAGGTAAGGGCGCTTGTACTGAGTAAATCGACGCGTAAACGCAATAGTCAAAGCGTAAGGGTCTAGCAAAGCGCCCATCGCCAGCACCTGCTGGGTAGAAATGCCATCCTTGACTAAACGAAGCTGAGCGCGGTCTTGAATGGCGCGGATAAGCCGATTCTTCATAAGCTGATGCACATCCCAAAACTGCTCATCTGGAATTTCTGTGGCATACTTCCAGAACTGCTCTTCATACTCGCTTGGCAACAGTGCACCATCAACTCGTTTCTCGAAAAGCTCTGAAATTTCTGCAGCTCGCCAACTCGGCGAATGAACACCGTTAGTGATGCTTAAAATTGGAATTTCATCCACGGTTTTTTCGGGGTAGATTGGGCTCCACATTTTGCGAGCCACGGAACCGTGCAATCTGCTTACGGCGTTAGCTTGACCCGCTATCCTTAAAGCAAACGCGGTTAAACTAAATTTTTCTGGACCTAACCCTTCGTAATATCCAAGTTTTAGAAAGTCTTCCCGGTCGATTCCTAAGACTTCCCAAAAGTTTTGAGCGTAATAATCCATCAATTGATATGGGAAAATATGTTGACCTGCAGCAACGGGCGTGTGAGTGGTGAAAACCGTGTTTTTTCGTACATTGCTTATCGCTTCTTCCATCGAGGCTCCTTTGGCTCGTTCTTCTCTTAGCCGTTCAAGCATCATAAAGGCTGTGTGATCTTCATTTGCATGCCACACAACCGGTTTAATACGCAACTCCCGCAAGGTACGTACTCCACCTATGCCTAACACGATAAGTTGCCGCAGTCTCTCCTCTTGGTCAGCGGTGTAGAGCCTTGCTGAAAGTCCTCTGTCCTCGGGACGATTATCGCTAATGTTTGTGTCAAGCAGATACAGGTTTACTCGTCCCACGCGGACTTGCCAAACTTGAACGTAAATTTGGCGGTCTGCAAGTGGAACTGGAATGAAAGGACCGCATCCTTGAGGCCAAACGCATGGTGAAATAGGTGCTTCGCTAAAATCTATTTGGGTATAGGCTTCTTCTTGCCAGCCTTCGGCAGAGATGTGTTGACGGAAATAGCCTTGAGGATACATGAACCCCACTGCAACCAACGGTAATCCAGTGTCAGATGATTGTTTACAAATATCTCCTGCAAGGACTCCTAAACCGCCTGCATAGATGGGAAGTGAATTGTGGATGGCGTATTCAGCTGAAAAATAAGCGATTTGTCCCTCAAAATTGTCTGGAACTTTTTTTCCACACCAGTCCTTTTTGCTTAATATGTAATTGTCAAATTTCATAATTATTGAGTCGTATAGTTCAAGGAAGGCGGGGTCTTTTGCTGCAGTTTCAAGTTTGTCAGGGTTGATGTCTCGTAATTGTTTAACAGGGTTATGGCCGCTTGCTCTCCAAAGTTCATAGTCAAGAGAGCGAAAAACTTGTCGCCCTTCCTCGTCCCAACTCCACCAAAGGTTATTTGCAAGCTCGGCTAGTCTTCCAATTCGTTTAGGCACTAGTTGAATAGTCTCTTGTCCTTCTGGAATATCCATTTAGAGCGGGGGCTCCTTTGCCTTTAGTTTGGGTTAACTCATCGTTTTTCCCATTTAGGGCTAAACAAAACATTGCAACATCAAAATTCTTGCATAAGATGATTTTTCATTAACTATGAAGCATTTTTTGATATTTATAGTTTGATATTGGGTTGAAAAAGTATAAGCAATATTGCCTCATTGGCTCGTCTTTGATAGTGATGCATAAATTTGTCGTTTTATGATTGTAGAGTTAGCGGCGAAATTGTTTTATCAAAAGAACAATTTCTTTAATCATCTTATTTAAAATGGGTTGCAATTTATTGACATCGGTGCCCACTTGCCACTCAGTCTTATAAGTTATAACCAAACACAATCATGATTATTGGGCAAAGCAAACATTTTACAAATTTTTGTTTTTGTTCAATAAATTAAATGGAGAAAAAAGAAAAATGCAAAATGCAAAAAACAAGACTATGGCTATTATTTTCGCAGTAATCATGATAACATCAACGGCTGGCACAATAGCAATATTTCCTACGGTAAGTGCGCATTCACCTGCATGGCAAATTCCAACATATTCTTTCTGCAGCGTTTCACCTAATCCAGTCGGGTTAGGCCAAAAAGCTAACGTCAACTTCTGGCTTAATTGCCCACCGCCTACAGCGAATGCACAATACGGTGACCGATGGACAAATATTACTTTGAAAATTACTCATCCTGATGGAATCACTGAAACGCTGGGACCGTTTACATCTGACGATACGGGCGGATGTCACACTGCCTATACGCCTTCCGTAATCGGTAACTACACTTTCCAGATGTTCTTTGCTGGAGAAACATTACTAGGTCGCAACACAGCAGGCGGAGGAGTATCAACTAACGCGTATGTTGGTGACTATTTCAAACCTAGCAGCAGCAACATATTTACTCTTGCAGTGCAGCAGGAACAGATAACTTATCCTGGAGCCGCTCCGCTTCCAACAAACTTCTGGACACGCCCAATATACGGTGAAAACAACAACTGGAATGTTATTGGCGGTAACTGGCTTGGTCTTGGCGTATCGACATTTGCAGCTACCGGAATGTACAATATTAGTGGGAACTACAACCCATATACTACTGCGCCAAATACTGCTCACATTTTGTGGACTAAGCCTGTGGCGTTTGGTGGTATAATCGGTGGAGAGTTCGGCAACAGTGAAACCGCTAACTACTACTCAACTTCTCAGTATGAGCCAAAGTTTGCACCAATCATCATGCAAGGCATACTCTACTACACTATGTATCCGGGAGCTTCGACTTACCCAGCAGGCTGGGCAGCAGTAAACTTACACACAGGACAAACAATATGGACAAAGACCAATACCACTCTTGCTTTAAG